>CAJODU010000067.1 GCA_905233325.1 uncultured Selenomonadaceae bacterium | reverse complement strand
ATACAATCAAGACATTGAGAAAGTCTTGGAGGTGTTCCTGTGCAATACTTCAATATAATATTTTCGATTATGATGATAATATTCGGCGGGATAGGTGCGGCTGATGACTGGCCGAGGCTTGGAATGACTGTACTGATAGGCGGCCTTGCACTCGGTGCATATTCAATATCGACCTTGCGAAACAAGAATAAAACGCCCAAACTCTCGCTTGAGGACATAGACGAGGAGAAGGCTCAATTTTTGAGTGAAAATTTTGAGAAGGCTATCACTGATTTCAGATACTTGCAGTCTAAGCAGGACAAACTCGGTGACAAGGAAATGAATTCATCTCAAGAGAATGCAGCGGACAGCAAAGAATCTAATCCTGCATTTAGAAAAACACCCTGAAAGAATCCCGACGGCGTTCAAATTCATAGACTACTATCAAGACAGAGCAGTCAAGATAGTTCAACAGTATGAGGATCTTGAGGCAACGGAACTGTCAACCGATAAAGTCAGAGACCTCAAGGAACGAATGAAGGGTACACTGGCTTCACTTGATGAGGCCTACACCGAACAGTTTGAGAACGTCCTCAATGATCAGATGTTGTCAGTTGATGCGGAGCTTAAAGTAATGGAGCAGCAGCTTGACGCGGAGGGGATAAAGCGGCCGACTATTGCTTTAGACCTTGATACTGTTGACGAGGACGGCAATCAAATTTATAATCCCTACAGTAAGCAGTTGGGCAGGAAACGCAAGCCTCCAAAGATAGGGCGGCCTGTTGCAGATTTGCAGAAGTTGACAATCATTCCTGAAGGCAAGCGGGCAATGGTTATCCACAGAAAGCTGGTACAATCCGCACTGGCTATCTTCTTCGGAGCTCTTGGTGCTCATCTCTTCTATCGCGGCAAGACTTTCTCCGGTTTCCTTCGCTTGTTCCTATCCTTGACATTTGTGATGATTCCGTTGATGTCCTTCATCGGCTTTTGTGAGGGTATTCGCTATCTTTTTATGTCGCTTGATGATTTTTATCTGCAATATGTCGAAGATGACGATAATTAATTCTCCGGTAAGTCGAAATATATTTGTTTTGTCAGCTCAACGAAATTTTTAACTATATCAACAAAAAATGGAGGGTAAATTAAATGGCAGAGATAAATTTAGAGGATTTAATGAAAAATAAGGCTCAATCACAATCACAAGAGTCAACGACAACGGCAGTGGTGCCGGAGCAAGAGATTGCCGTAGTGACGCAGAAAGTTGAAACCCTATCGCCGGACGACAGGCGCAAAGTCCAGACAATCAAAGACAATATAAACCTTATGGACACAAGCACACCGCTTAAATTTGGCGTTGAGGCTCAAAAAGAGATTGCTCAATTCTCGGACAGCATACTCTCAAAAGTCCGCACTAAAGACAGCGGGCAGGTCGGCGAGCTTTTGAATGACTTGGTTGGTAAAGTTCGCGGCTTTAATCCGAGCGAAAAGAAGAGTTTTCTGGAAAATATCCCATTCATAAGCGGGCTCGTCAACAAGGCACAGGACATCAAGGACGGCTATAACAAGCTCTCCACGCAGGTTGAAGTTATTGAGCAGGGGCTTGAGCGTTCCAAGGTCAAACTTATGGAAGATGTGGTAATGTTTGACACGCTCTACGAAAAAAATCTCGGTTATTTTAAAGAATTGCAGCTCTATATCCGTGCCGGTGAGGAAAAACTTCAAGAAATGCGTGACGTTACAATGCCTAAGTTGAAGGCACAAGCAGCCGAGACCAATGATCCTATGGCAGTGCAGGTTGTCAGTGACTTTGAGCAGAGTGTTGATCGATTCGAGAAAAAAATACACGATCTCAAACTCAGCAAAACCTTAGCCATTCAGACTGCACCGCAAATTCGCCTGATACAGAATAATGACAGAGTGCTTATAGATCGCGTCCAATCGGCAATATATCACACTATACCTCTTTGGAAGAATCAAATGGTTATAGCCCTCGGATTGAGCAACCAGCAAGCGACAATTCAACTTCAACGCGCAGTGAGTGACGCAACCAATGATTTACTCAAACGCAACGCCGAAATGCTCAAGCAGAACACCATAGAGACCGCCAAGGAGAATGAGCGCGGCATTGTTGACATTGATACCGTCAAGAAAGTCAATGAGGACTTAATCTCCACCATTGAAGAGACTGTCCGTATTCAAGATGAGGGCAGACGCAAGCGTCAAGAGGCAGAGAAGGAACTGATTGCCATTGAAGGCCGTTTGAAAGATACTCTTCTCAAAAATAGCGAGCGTTTCAAGGCACAGAAATAGAAATCCTAAAATACAACCCTGCCTACTTTCCTGATTCTTCTTGATATTGACGGAAATTTTTCAAGATACAGATCGGCGTTTTCTGTGAGGCATTACCAAAGGGGTTGTGCTGCAGGAGATGAGCGGCGAGCGGGGCATTTAAGCCTTCAGTTGCCGCAACATATTTCGGATTCTCAAGTTCAAGATCGTTGACATCTGCTATCATAGCACCAAAGCAGCCGAGACGGTCTTTTATTTTTTTGACGACATTTTCACCGTCAGCAGGACCATAGACAACGCATTTGTCAAACGGCGGCATTGTGCCGGTACAATCATCAATCAGCGGTGCCTGTTTGCCGCCCCACTTATAAAAAAGTCCTCTGATACCGACGAGCTTGCCGAGAAATCCTGCAAAGAGTGACAACATCACATGCCAAGTGCCTTCAACATTCATCAATGCTTGCATACCGTGAGGAGTGGCAAGCGAGCCGTAATCAGGAATAAATCGACAGCAGAAGATAGCCTCTTTGCTGATTTGCATTTCATCAGGGCGTACATAACGCTTTTGAGTTATCGCGACAACACTCTCCGCAACTGTCAGCACATCATCGGGTCCAATCTTGTCTTTAGTGTACTTTTCAATCATATCAATAATATCATCTTTATCAGTCAAAATTCTCGTTGGAACTGTAACAAGTTCAACATTAGCCATTAAAAAATCACCTCAAAAATTAATCTTAACAATCATACCATTTCGTTATTTTTTGTTTTGATCCGTTCTGAGGATTCGGCAACTGTTCAATACAACGGCGAGCGTTGCCGTATTGTGGATTATTGCCGCCCAGAGCGGGCTGATTTTTCCGATTGCTCCCAACACCATTGCTGCTGAGTTTACCAAAATCGTAGCAGTAAAATTCTGCTGCACCAGGCTCATCGTCTGCTGTCCGAGTCGAAGTGCCTCAACCAATCTTGAAGGTTCTTCCGAGTGGATCGTCACTGCTGAAGATTCTGCCGCAATATCCGTCTGTCTTCCGCCGAGGGTTATTCCAACGTCAGAGAAGGCAAGAGCAGGGGCGTCATTGATTCCGTCGCCAACCATCATAACTGTGCCGTATTGCTTGAGCTTGTTGACATAGTTAGCCTTATCTTCAGGCAGAATTTCGGCAAGGTAGCCGTCCAGATCCATTTCACGAGCAACCTTTTCCGCCACGGATTTTGAATCACCCGTCAACATCACAATCTCATCAACACCCAGACGGCGCATTTGATTAAGGGATTTTTTCATCTGTGGACGGATAGGGTCTTCAATACCGATAATGCCAATGAGTTTTTTGTCTCGCGAGACGTAGAGCAGATTTTGACTCTCAATATTAGGCGTACTGTCCAAAATGCTTGAAATGCTCCTCGCTGAGACTTTATTCTCAATCATAAATTTCTTACTGCCGACGAGGATATCACCGCCCTTGAAGTCGCCAAAATCCGGCACAACCGCAGTCATTCCGCGTGCGACGACAGTTTCAGATTTAATATGCTGCGGCACCGTCCAATCTTTTTCTTTGACGAAATTCTGAATTGCAACGGCGAGAGGGTGTACTGAATGTTGTTCTGCTGAGGCGGCAAGCAGGATCAATTCTTCTTCTTTGACATCTTTGGCGGTCTTGATGAAGGAAATTTGCGGCACACCCATAGTCAAAGTGCCTGTCTTGTCGAGGACAACCGTGTCGGTATTAGCAAGAGCCTCTATATAGTTGCCGCCCTTGACGAGTATACCGCGCTTTGCCGCTGTGCCAATCGCCGCAGATATAGCTGTCGCCGTTGAGAGTTTCAAACCACAGGAAAAATCTATAAACAACAGATTAAGCACTCTCTGCCAGTCGCGAGTGGCACCATAGACTATAGCCGCACCGATGAACGAGACAGGCACAAGTAAATTTGCCATTTGATCCGCCAAGTTTTGAATAGGAGCCTTGCGCGTCTGTGCCTCCTCGACAAGGTGGACAATATTCGCAAGGGAAGTATCTTTGCCGACCTTCTCAACTTTGATTAAAACCTCACCCGCCTCAACGACGGAACCGGCATAAACCTGCTCATCAACAGATTTCATTGCGGGACGTGACTCGCCGGTTATGGAGGCCTGATTGACGGCGGCAGTCCCTTCGATTACTTTGCCGTCAATGACAATCTTCTCGCCGGTGTGTGCGGCTATAATGTCGCCAATTTTGACTTCCTCAACGGGTATTCTGGTTTCCACCTCGCCGTCAACTTTCCAGACGAATCTTTGATCGAGTGATAACAAGCCTGAAATATGTGTGCGTGCTTTCTCCGCGGCGTAACTTGTCAACATCTCTGCACCGTTGGACAAGGCCAAGAGCGTTAAACTTGATTCCGGCTTACCTGCAAGGACTGAGGCAATCACGGCCGTGGCCGTCAAAGTATCTGCATTAGGCCGCTTGTCCTTGAATAGCCCCACAACGCCATTTTTGATGAAATCCCTGCCTATACCCAGCACTAACGCCATTCTCAAGAGTTTCAAGCCCGCGAAGGTTGCAGGTGAGAGTTTTTCCAAGATTTTCATTGCGGCAAATCCTGCGATTGAGATAATGGCGTCACGCTTGTACTTTTTGAGATTGTCTGTCAAATTGTCCTGCGGCTGTGTTGATTGATATTGATTCATTCGTTGACGAATTGCAATTAATGTTGATTGTCTGACCTTCATACAAATTTCCACCCTCTGAGTATTGACATAGCCCACCAGATCATCTGCCAAGCGTTGGGAGTCTGTTTCTCAAGGACAAGGCGTCTGATTCCGCGAACGATGAAGAAAATCGCCAGTGACATATTGAGATCAAGCAAACCATTTGTCATTTTTTTGATCCAAGCGTTGATCTCACTAAAATTATTTTTTATACTGTTGAGAATTTTACCTGAGGCGTCGTCATTAAAATTTTTGAAATCCGCGTTAAATACGAAATCTCCGGCACTCATACCATTCATAGAATTTTTGCCGCCTCTGCACGGACGTTGAGAAATTGTTTCAAAGTCCGGCAATGTCGAAGAATTTCGCAAAGTCGGTGAGACGTTGGTTATTGCTGTCTGCTGCTGTCTGAGTTTCATTCTTTTATATGCAGCCATTTTTGCTGATTGCAGTCTCTGTGCTTGACTTGACATTTGCGGCTTGTTAGGGTTATTCATTCCGACAAGTTTTTGACCTAGTGCCACACCTGCCATAAATCCTCCTATCATCAATACCACCTCTATATTATTTCTTCTTGACATGAGCGGCAAAATATTTTTCTGCCTTGAAAAGCTCTGCATTTTGCCTCAACACTTCCGGCACATAGGTTATCAAAATGGAGCCTGTCATTATATTTGTGACAACGGATTCTATCTCCTTGTATGCACCTAATTGTGTGTTGATTTTCTGCTCCAGTTTTGTGTTTCCGACGAGTTTTTTACTGCGAAGTCTGACTCTGCCCGGTATGTACGACGCTACCTCAACTGACCTCAACAGCAACTCCAATTTTATATTCAATGCACCACAACCTTAAAAATAATGCGGAATTGAGAATCAAAAGTTCGGATTCAGCTAAAATTTACCGACCGAACTTTCATTACACATTCCGCATTGCGAATTAAGAATTGATTATTTTTGTCTTGCCTCTTGAGCCGCGATGAGGTCTTCCAGTTCTTCCTTTTGACGCTGCAACTCTGCAAGCGGGATCTCAGGAGCTGCCATCATTGCCATTTGTTCGTCACGCTCTTTGAAGAATTTATAGCCGAAAATTCCTGCTACTGCTCCTACTGCCAAGCCAATCCAAAAGTCTGTTTTTGAAAACATCGTTTATCATACCTTTCAAAAAATAAAAATTTTAATTAGCAAAAACATTTTAGCAAACAAAATACACAAAGTCAATATTTTTGAATGATTCGTACATTTATACAAACGAAACTTTTTTTAAGCTGCTTTATTAAAGTCATTATATTCAGCAAAGTTCTTGATGACAGGATTCAAAAATTTGACTACCTTTTTGCGAGAAATATTAGGATTAAGGTAAATGTGACCGTCAGCATCAACCCTAAATGCTTTTTCGGCACATTCTTGAGCACCTTCGCCATAAGCAGATATTTCTGCCGTATAGGTTTCAAGATCGTGAATTTTTAAAAAAACCATATCCATTTTTTGATTAGAAAAATTTTCTTTCATCCATTTGTCAAGTTTATCTTTCAAGTTGTTCCTTTTTTCCGGCGTTAAGGCAACAACTGTAGCGCAACCATATTTTAAGCCGCCTGATTCAAATTCCTTATAGTCTGAATAAAAAATTTCTTTTTCTGTCATATCTTTATAAGCTGCAAATTCTTCTTCCATATCAAGAAAATACTTTTTACAATCCTTAATTTCTGCCTTCTTTTTCAAATAATCTACTGCTTGACGATCCAGAGTGGTAGTTGTGTTACTTTGAAGATTGTCTGTATCAGAGAGGATTGCTGAAAGCATCATGCCCGCCATAGGCTTATCTATAGCTACATTTGATTCCAAGTATGATAACCATACAATAGTTGAAGTGCAGCCTACAGGCATATTACGATAATAAACGGGTGCAGAAGTTTTTACATCGCCAATCAAATTGTGATGATCTATTATTTCTAAAATGTTAGCGTCTTTCATTCCGGGTATAGCTTGAGCAAAACTGTTGTGATCCACTAAAATAATATTTTTACCTGCAGCATTATTCAGAATTTCAGGAACGGGAACTTCAAAATAATTAAGTGCATACGCAGTTTCTGCATTAGGAATAGCCGATATTCTTGCTTCACAATTAATTCCCAGCTTGCGTTTTAAGTTTGCATAGGCAATAGCTGTGCAGATTGTATCTGAATCCGGCGGCTTATGCCCGATAACATAAGTGATTTCTGTTCCATAATCAATACCTTGCATATAAGCAGGATAATTGATTTTTTTAGAAATATTCTTAGCATTCAAAGTAGGAGCTGAAAATATTAACAGGCAAAGTATAGTTACCATTGCGAATGTAAGTTTCGTAATTTTCACCTTGAATATCCTCACTCTCTAATCAGTTTAACGCCAGCGAGTTGTGTCAATTCTTCAGCAGTTAAAATTATTCTTGCTATTGAAAAGTGCATGGGAGTACGACCAACTTCACGATAGATTATCTCAACCGGGAAGTCAACCATATGAGACAGTGCCTCGTTGAGTGTCATGCCTTTTCGTGCTGTCAAAGTTACGATCGCCTTGAGTTTGATAACATTGCTGCCGTGAGGATCGCCCTTCGCAAAAAGTACCATTGCCTCAAAGTAGTCATCTTCACGCGGAACGCCGTCAACTTCAGCCTTGCCGCGGACGGCTATTCCGTCGTACTGTTCAAATGGAAGTTGCGGCTTGACTATACAGTCAACAATCAATGCACTCTGCTTGCCCTCGTTGACTAAATCCATCGTGGTTGAAATCGTCATTGATTTTTCATCGCGGCTCTCTATCTTGAAAGGTGTACGCTCGTCCTTCTTGGGGATAACTATCTCTTGACCCTTGATATTAAAATACATCTTCACAACGGTGCAAACTGCAAGATAAATCAAAACTACTGCAACTATGATATGTTCAATCATTTCCATAATATCGCTCCTAACGATTTTTTGATTTTTTTCAGACTTATTATATCAGAATGTAGCAAACTGTCAAATTTTCTATAGTATTTTTTGCTGATTATTTTTGACTATTAGGTGTAGAAAGATTTTTTTGAAACGTCCGTGAAATTAATTAAAAAAATGCTTGACAATTTCTAAATGTTGTGCTATAGTACACTTGTTCCGACGGACGTGGGGTTATAGCTCAGTTGGTTAGAGTGCCTCGTTGACATCG
>CAJODU010000066.1 GCA_905233325.1 uncultured Selenomonadaceae bacterium | reverse complement strand
CGAATGTGTGACTATGAGTTCACCCGTGGCAGTAAGATCAGAATCATGCCTGATGTCCATGCCGGAATGGGCTGCACAATCGGCACTACAATGACAGTCACTGATAAGGTTGTGCCGAATATTGTCGGCGTTGATATTGGCTGCGGAATGTACACCGTCAATATCGGCACAGGTGATATTGATCTCAAAAGGTTCGACGAGGCGGCACATTTCATACCTTCCGGCAGAAATGTTTGGGAGAGTCGCGGCGAGAGATTCGACTTGCAACAGCTGGAATGTTACCGCAATCTCAGCGATACCAGAAGAATGGAACGCAGTCTCGGCACACTCGGCGGCGGCAATCATTTCATTGAGATAGATAAATCCTCCGACGGCACAAACTATTTGATCATTCACAGCGGCAGCCGCAATCTCGGCAAGCAAGTGGCAGAATACTATCAAAAAGTTGCCATTGACTTGGCGCATGGTAAAGAGGATCTCTTCAAGGCACAGGAAAAGCTGATTAGTCAATATAAGGAGCAGGGCAGACGTAAAGAGATTCAAGAGGCTATAAAGGAACTGCGCAGGAACTTCAAGGCAAAGGCGAGTGATATTCCTGCGGATTTGTGTTTCGTGTATGGTAAATATCTATGTGACTATCTGCATGATTTAAATCTTTGTCAACAGTTTGCCCGTCGGAATCGTGAGATCATGGCTCAAATTCTAATCAAACGCAATGATTTAACGGTCGTTGAAGCGTTCCACACGATCCACAACTATATTGACGTTGATGAGATGATCCTCCGCAAGGGTGCCATTGCTGCCCACAAGGGCGAGAAGGTTTTAATCCCTATCAATATGCGCGACGGTTCCGTAATAGCAATCGGCAAAGGCAATCCTGATTGGAATTATTCAGCTCCGCACGGTGCCGGAAGGATTATGTCACGCTTGCAAGCAAAAGCCGCATTAAATATGGAAGAGTATCAAAAATCAATGGAGGGCATTTACACCACATCAATAAACGAATCAACGTTAGATGAAGCTCCTATGGCCTATAAATCTATTGATGATATATTAGATGTAATTGGTGAAACGGTTGAAGTCATTGAGGTGATCAAGCCGATCTATAATTTTAAAGCAGCGGATTAAGTAAATATATCAAGCTCAAGGGGTTATTAACAGTGTTAAACATTAAAAGAATATTTTTGATTGTTTTGGATAGTTTTGGAATAGGAGCAGAGCCTGACGCTGCGGACTTTGGCGACGGTGACTGCAATACCTTGAGATCTATTTCAACTTCTGATAAATTCTATGTACCTAATCTGCAAAGGTTAGGTCTTTTCAACATTGACGGCGTTGATTGCGGCACTCCGATTGATAAACCTCTGGCGACGTTTGCAAGATTGAGAGAAAAGTCACGCGGCAAGGATACGACGATAGGGCATTGGGAGATTGCCGGCGTCATATCCGAAAAGCCGCTCCCAACATATCCTGACGGTTTTCCGAGTGAAGTGATTGCAGAGTTGGAGGCGGCCTTCAATCGAAAAATCATCTGCAACAAACCCTATTCCGGCACGAAAGTCATTCACGACTATGGACGTGAGCATGAGGAGACGGGTGCCTTGATTGTCTACACTTCTGCTGATTCAGTCCTGCAGATAGCTGCACACGAGGACAAAGTCCCCATTGACAAGCTCTATGAATATTGCCGCATTGCTCGGAAGATCATGACAGGTGAACACAGTGTCGGAAGGATTATTGCAAGACCTTTTATTGGCAAATATCCCAACTATGAACGCACACCGCGCCGTCACGATTTCTCATTGGAGCCGCCGAAGGAGACTGTCTTGGATATACTCAAGAGCAAAGGACTGGACGTTATCGGCGTCGGGAAGATTGCGGATATTTTTGCAAATCGCGGTCTTACTCGTTCGCTTGGCATCAACGAAAATAACACGGACGGTATGAAAAAGACGCTTAAACTTATGGACGAGGATTTTCACGGGCTGTGCTTTGTCAACCTCGTTGACTTCGATATGGTTTACGGTCACCGCCGCGACGTTGACGGCTATGCTCAAGCTATGACTGATTTCGACAGGCAGCTTGGTGAGTTTATGTCTAAAATGCGTGATGATGATGTTTTGATGATAACTGCCGACCACGGTTGCGACCCCGCTGCTCCGGGTACCGACCACACTCGTGAATACGTCCCGCTGTTGATCTACGGCAAACAGATAGAGGCAGCGAGAAACCTCGGCACCTGCCCCACCTTTGCCGTGATTGCTTCATTCATTGCCGATTTTGCAGGAATTTCTGACTTTGTGAAGAATAGTTGACAATAAATTTGATTGAGCGGGTGAGGCGTCATGGAAAATACCATATCAGAACAAAAGAAAACCTTGCGTAAAATAATGCGTTCAAAACGTGCCTCAACGTCAAAGGAAGAGCGCGACACCAGCAGCCATAAGATAATCGCTAACTTGATAGATAATCCTGTCTACAAGGCGGCGAATACTATTATGGCTTATGCCTCAATGCCTGAGGAGATTCAACTCAATGAACTGTTTGATCACGCTTTCGCGAATGATAAGACCCTTGCCATTCCGCTCATCGTCGGCAAGGGAAGTATGCGTCCTGTATTTCTGCCGACTGTGGAAGATCTTGAGGTTGGAGATTTCGGGATTATGACTGTCCGGCAGGATAAGAGACAATTTGTTGAGTTTGAGGATATTGACTGCATAATAGTGCCGGGGGCTGCCTTTGATCGTCAAGGCAATCGCCTCGGTCTGGGCGGCGGCTATTATGATCGTTTTCTCAAACGTGCGCCTAATCCCACAAGGATAGCTCTTGCATTTGACTATCAGCTCATTGAGTCTGTGCCGAATGAAGAGCATGATTCAAAGATGGACATCATCATCACTGAGACGGAAACGCTCAATTTTGATAGAAATGTGTAGAGGTGATATAACGTGAATACTGCTATTGCTTACGATTATAAAGATGAAAGAACTTACGAGATCATCAGCGGTGAAGTCCGTATGATGGCGGCTCCGAGTATTAACCATATCAGAATCAACGGAAATATTCACAACATTTTTTCCAATTATCTTGACGGAAAGAAATGTGAGCCATTTAACCAATCCGGCATTCATTTGAGTGAGGAAGATCATTTCATTCCTGATGAAGTCATTGTCTGCAATCCTGACATTATCGAAGAAAATTTTATTAATGGTGTGCCTGATCTTGTTGTGGAGATTCTCTCAAAGTCTACCAAGAATGTTGACAGAGATGAAAAATTCCGTAAATATGAGCAATATGGCGTCAAGGAGTATTGGATTGTTGATCCGTTTATGAAATGCGTTGAGGTGTACCAACTGATTGAAGGTAAGTTCGTAAAAACTTGTGACGCTCAATATTATACTGAAGTGGAGTATAAATTGCTTAACGACAAGGAAAGGGCTGCGGCTGTTTCTGAGATTAAAGTCTCGCTCTATGATGATTTTATAGTTCGGGTTGAGGATATTTTTAAAAGAGTTAAATGAGGGGTGAGAGTCATGAAAGCAGTTATATTATCCAGCGGCGGCGTGGATTCAACTACTTGTCTGGGCATTGCCGTCGATAAGTATGGAAGTGACAGTGTTTCCACGGTGTTGATTCACTACGGTCAAAAGCATGTCAAAGAGCTTGACAGTGCCAAGATGGTGGCGAGATACTATGGGGTGTCTCATTATGAACTTGATGTGGCAAACGTTTTCAAATATTCAGATTCCGCACTCCTGAGCAAATCAGGAAAGATAGTTGCTCAAGCGAGTTATGCTGATCAGATGAAGAAGAGCGGCTCCAACAAAATCGCCACCTATGTACCATTCAGAAACGGCTTGATGTTGTCTATGGCGGCGAGTTTTGCCTATAGTATCTACAAAGATGATGATGTGGAGCTCTATATCGGTGTACACAAAGATGACGCGATTGTGAGTGCATATGCTGATTGCAGTTCCTCTTTCGTTCATGCTATGGACTCGGCGATTTCTATAGGCACCTATGGCAAGATTCGCCTTGTTGCCCCCTTCATGGACAAGAACAAGACGGAGATTGTCCGCGTCGGTCTTGATTTAGGTGTTCCCTACCACTTGACTTGGAGCTGTTACGAGGGCGGCAAGAAACCCTGCGGCAAATGTGCCACCTGTATCGACAGGGCAAAGGCCTTCGCGGCGAATAATGTGCAGGATCCGCTCCTGACTAGTGTCCCCATTAAGAGCGTGCAGATTTAATGATAGGCAGGAAATACAAATATGGCTAATATACTTGAAGAGATAGTTGAGAAGAAGCGGCAGATTGTTGCTGAGGCAAAGGCTAAACTGTCTATTGATGAAGTCAAATCAAAGCTGACCTGCGGACACTTCAGAATGTCTCAAGCTATCAAGAAGAAAGGCTGGTCGTTGATTGCCGAATGTAAACTACAATCACCGGCGAAGGGCAGACTCAACGCCACCCATTCCGTCCCGGAACTTGCCCACATCTACGAAAATAACGGTGCGGCAATGCTCTCCGTCCATACTGATCCCCACTTCCTCGGCAGTAATGAGGATTTTGTCAAGGTTCGCAGTGAGATTGCAATCCCGCTCCTTCGTAAGGATTTCATCATTGACGAATATCAAATCTATGAATCGCGTCTGCTCGGTGCTGACGCCGTGCTGTTGATTGTGAGGATATTGACACCTGATATATTGAGGCACTTCCTCTATACCGCTTGGTCATTAGGTATGGACGCTCTTGTTGAGGTACATGATGAAGATGATATGAAGGCCGCCCTTTCAACGCCCGCAGAGTTCATCGGTATCAACAACCGCAACTTGAAAACATTCACGACGACGATTGACAATACCATTGAGCTGCTGCCTTATGCGGATATGAGCAGGATTCTGATAAGTGAGAGCGGCGTATTTACCGTTGAGGACGTCGACAAGCTCAAAGGTGTCGGCTGTGATGGGATATTGGTGGGTGAAGGACTTGTCCGCGCAGGTGACATTGCCGAACAGACAAGGCTTTTTGCTAAAGTTTAATATTAATGTATAGGAGAGATAACGATGAAAGTTTTGATGATTAACGGTAGCCCTCATGCAAAGGGCAATACTTACATTGCACTTGATGAGATGAGGAATATCTTTGAGGCTGAAGATATTGAAGTGAACTATCTCCACATCGGCAGCAAGTCCATTCGTGGCTGTGTTGCTTGCGGTCAATGCAATAAGAAGGGCAAGTGTGTCTTTGATGATGATGTCAATGTGGCTGCACCTCTCTTTGAAGAGGCGGACGGGCTTGTCGTCGGCACGCCTGTCTACTATGGCTCGGCAAATGCGACTACTATTGCTTTCCTTGATCGCCTCTTCTTCAGTACACCATTTGACAAGACTATGAAAGTCGGTGCGGCGGCAGTGGTATCAAGGCGCGGCGGCTCTTCTTCAACCTTCGATGAGATGAATAAATACTTCATGATGAATCAAATGCCTGTCGCCTCAAGTCAATATTGGAATATGGTTTACGGTCTCACGCCTGGTGAGGCTCGTGAAGACGCCGAAGGTCTGCAGACAATGAGGACACTCGCAAGGAATATGGTATTCTTGATGAAGAGTATCGCACTTGGTAAAGAGAAGTTTGGTCTGCCGCCTAAGGAAGAATGGATAGCCACTCATTTCATCAGATAATGAAAGCGGTGATAATATGAGTAACGACATTTCCAGGCGTAATTTCATACGTTTGGCGAGCGGAGCGGTGATCTCATTCGCTGCACTTGGATTGAGCGGCTGCGGCAATGATTCGGCGCAGAAGGCAGGAACAACCGCCACCGCTGCCTCAAAAACATCAGAAAATAGCGAGGTGTCCCAAATGGCAAAAGTCTACTTCTCAAATGACATTAGCTCAGAAAGTCTAATCAAGCTCTACTCAAAAGTCAATGAAGGCATTACCGGCAAAGTTGCAATCAAACTTCACTCCGGCGAGCCGCACGGTCCCAACCTTTTGCCGATTGACTTGATTAAATCTTTGCAGGCTACTATTCCCAACAGTACTATTGTTGAATGTAACGTTGCCTATGGCGGACCGCGCCACAATACTGATTCTCACCTTCAAACCCTCAAAACAAATGGCTTTACTTTCTGCCCCGTTGACATTATGGACGCTGACGGTGATATTGATCTGCCTGTCCCGAAGAGCGGACACGAGACCAGTCTGGACTCTGTGCCGGTTGGTTCTCACATCACCAACTATGATTCAATGCTTGTCTACACCCACTTCAAGGGTCACATGATGGGCGGTTTCGGCGGTTCATTGAAAAATATTGCAATCGGCTGTGCCTCAAGCAAGGGCAAGCTGATTGTCCACGGCAAGGGCTGGCCTATTGGTAAATCCTTCTTGGAGAGAATGGTCGAGGCGGGCTATGCTGTCGCTGATCACTTCAAAGGCCACATCACTTATATCAACGTTTTGAAAAATCTTTCAGTTGATTGTGACTGCGACGCTCACGGTGCTAAGCCGACTATGGGCGATATTGGTATCTTGGCATCAACGGATCTGCTTGCCATTGATCAAGCCTCTGTCGATCTGGTTTACGCCGCCTCTGACAGTAAGGATTTAATCAATCGAATCGAATCAAAAGAGGGACTCCATCAGCTTGACTATATGGAGACGCTCGGTGTCGGTACTCGCAAATACGATTTAATAGAGGTTTAATGCAATGGATTTCAAAGATAAAAAAATCTTGGTGATAGGTGCAGGGATCAGCGGATTCGCTGCGGCTAAGATTGCCAAGAAGTTTGGGGCTGAGGTGACGTTGAGTGATGCCAAAGCTGAAAGTGATCTCAAGTACGATTTTAATGAACTCCGCAATCTCAACATTGAATTGAAGTTCGGCAAGCAGGAGGACTCACTTCTTGACGGCGTTGATTTGATAATAGTCTCACCTGCCGTGCCGTTGAGGATACCGCTCCTGCAATCAGCAATCAACAAAAACATCAGAATCATCAGCGAGGTTGAGTTGGCGTATGATTTATCAAAGTCTCCTATCTGTGCCGTCACCGGAACCAACGGTAAGACTACGACCGTCACTCTGCTGGGGCTGCTGCTGGAGACGTCTTACAAGAAAGTTGGCGTCGGTGGGAATATAGGGATCCCGCTTTCAGAAGTTGCCCTTGAAGTCAATGAAGGCGGCTGTATCGCGGCGGAGATCTCCAGCTATCAAATGGAGGCAACCAACCACTTCCACCCGAAAGTCTCGGCAATCCTCAATATCACGCCCGACCATATCAAGCGTCACGGCTCCATGGAAGTCTATCAAGAAATGAAGGAACGTATCTTCGCGGAGGAGGACGAGGGCGACTATCTTGTCCTCAACTACGATGATGAGCGCACTCGCGGTATTAAGGATCGTGCCCGCTGCAAGGTCTACTACTTCAGCCGTCAACGTGAACTTGACGAGGGGGCTTGTCTCATAGGTGATGAGCTGGTCATCAAGTTCAATGGCAAAGTGCACAGTTTATGCACAGTTAATGAACTAGGTATCAAGGGCGGCCACAACGTCGAAAATGCCCTCGCTGCCTCAATGGTTGCCTTCCTCGCGGGTGCTGAGCCTCACAAAATGCGTCAAGTCCTGATGTCCTTCACCGGCGTGGAGCATAGAATTGAATTTGTACGCGAGATCGACGGCGTCAAATACTACAACGACTCCAAGGCCACCAACACCGATTCCGCCATCAAGGCCTTGGAGACCTTCGACGGCCATATAATCCTCCTTGCCGGCGGCGACGACAAGGGCACTGATCTCACTGACTTCATGGAACTGGTCAAGGCGCGTGTTGATGAGCTGATCCTCCTAGGTGATGCCGCAGCCAGATTTAAGCAAGCCGCTCTTGACATTGGTTTCGACAACAAAAAAATCCACGAAGTCGGTTACTCCATGGATAAGGCGGTTGAGATTGCCAAAGAGATTGCCAAAACTCCACAAGTTGTTCTGCTCTCTCCTGCGTGTGCCAGTTTCGATATGTACACCGGTTTTGAGGAACGCGGCAGGGATTTTAAACGGATTGTCAATTCTCTTGAATGGAACAAGCGAAAATCAAATAAAAAAGTATTGCAATATCCAAAAGATTGTGCTAAAATAATCTCGTCGCGGAGGAGTGTCCGAGTGGTTGAAGGTGCCGCTCTCGAAAAGCGGTGTGGTCAAAAGCCACCGTGGGTTCGAATCCCACCCCCTCCGCCATTTTATTTTGCAAAAATTTGATTGTAAACATCACGGCGGCCTATATTAAGCCGTTTTGCAGTTTCACGCATAGCGGACTTTTTGTCGAGACCATCGTCAAGGAATTTTTGATAGATTGTTGATATGTCAAGTGTTGAGACGGCAGTTTCATTGACAACAACATCACCGGCACCTTCGACGACTATGACAAATTCTCCACGCGGTTCAGTCTCGTCAAAGCGTTTTATTAAATCTTCAAGTCTTCCGTGAATGAACTCTTCATGGATTTTGGTAAGTTCGCGGGCAAGTACAGCCTCACGATTACCGGCTACTTTTAGCAAGTTACGCAAGGTTGCCTTCAAATGATGAGGAGCCTCGTAGAATATAAGAGTCTCTTTGTGGGGTTTGAGCTCCTCCAAGACTTCCATACATTTTTTGGCAGTTTTTGGGAGGAATCCTACGAATGTAAATGTAGTTGTGTCCAAGCCTGAGCAGATTAATGCTGACAATGCAGCATTAGCTCCGGGTATCGGCACAACTTTTATATTTGCCTCAATCGCCAGCCTCACCAAGTCAGCCCCCGGATCAGAGATTGCAGGCAGACCGGCATCACTCACACAAGCAGCACTCTCACCGCTCTTGAGGCGTTCGATTATCTCTGCACCGGCAATGGCTTTGTTGTTTTCGTCGTAGCGAATCAGCGGCGTATGAATATCGAAATGCGTCAAAAGTTTGCGAGTGTGCCTTGTGTCTTCGGCAGCGATGAAGTCAACCTCATTCAGCACCTTGACTGCGCGAAAAGTCATATCCTCAAGATTGCCAATCGGTGTCGCCACGAGATAAAGTACGCTTTTTTCCTCATTCATTTCAATACCCTATTTATTGCATTTCGTTATCTAAATGCTGCTTGCACTTCGACAATAACAACGTTTTTTCTTGCTGATTTTTCTCTGAAGTCATTGATGCAGCATTTAGCATTTGTCCACTCAGCCAGTAGAAATCTACTTGCTCAGGATAAATATCGCTTATCAACTGCAAATACTTTGCCTTTTCCAGTACACATTTCTCTTTTGATGGAAATGCAACTTCAATCTCCGACAATTTAGCTTTCAGTTGAGTTTCTGCCTCACCATTCAAAATGGAGAATTTATATTTTTGATAGTCGTTATCAACTTTCCATTCATACTTGCTGTCAGGATTTAAGCCTAATGCACTCGGATTAATGCTTATACTGTCTTTTCCGCTGACATTTTGCTCAAATACAGTGCCGCCATTTGAATCAATAATAGAAAAATTACTTGCACCTTCGCTGTCCCAACTGAAATTAACATTTTCATTTTTCAAAATGGTAACGTCATAACCAGGCATTGGTCGCAAGTCGTATTCAGACCCCGCACCGCGGCTGGCTCCCGTCACGACAGTTTCAACATTATTCCAAAAATCACTTACGGTTGTAATAACTTTGTTCGCCACTTGCCAAAATCCTGAAGGCGGATTATATGAAATGACATAAGCTGATCCCGTTGAGTAAAAATCAGCATAGGGGCCGCAATTTATTTGAACATTCCCGACACTGCCGGTAATTTGATCCCCCGGATAAAGCAGTGCCTCTGCACCATCAGGTTCGCCGTTTGCACGCTGAATTGATATAGTACCGGCAACGGAGTCATAATTTGTTATCACCGCCACGGGACTTGGATAAGCGAAAACAGGTTGCACATTCGCCGTCATAACAGCAGCAGACATCAAAATTCCTACAACTAACTTTTTCAAAACAATTCCTCCTAAATTTAGATACCATACAACAAGAAGGCTGCCCAAACTGATGGACTGTTGAATTTTGCATTGGGATTAGCTAAAAATTCGCGTTTAGTATCATTGAGTGCTTTGACTTCTGATTGACCTTCACTGAGTTTCTTGAAGAAGGCTGTCGAAAATTCAGCAGTTGCCTCGTCGTTGACCTTCCAGAGACTCATTACAGTATCTTTATTACCGGCAACAGTCAGGGCGTAAGGTATACCAATAATCCCCTCACCCGCCTTATATCCTCCAAGACCTGATTCACAAGCAGAAAGATAAACCAACTCACTACTGAGATTATATCCCATCCATTCAGCAACGGTTACATATCCATCATTACTTCCTTCGTTCAAGCCTTGACTCAAAACTATTGAACTTAATTCCGGCTTTGTCGGTACAAATAATCCATGAGTAGCAAATAACAAGAATTTGTATGAGGACAGCTCTCTGCTTTTATCTAAAGATTTCAAATTGCCTTCAGAAGCATTTTGTCCACTTAAAATTGTTTTTTTGTATTCACCGAAAAGATTAGATACCTGTTCAAGTTCTTTACCCGTACCAGGCAAGTTATTCCACTTTATTTCTCTTAAATTGATTTTTTTCGTTGGATCATTACTGCCTCTGAGATTATCCGAAAAATCAACCATACTGCCGCGCGTTTCGGCAATTTCATTGTTACCATAAATTGCATTACCCATTGCAAAGAGATCTTTACGCTCGCCTAATGCTGCATTTTTTACAGATTGCTCCTTCATTATCTTGAGCACTGTCAGCGAAGGCACATAACTGATATTTGCCGATTCAATGGCTTTTTTACCTTTATATTGAAGTGTTTCAAAAGGTATACTGCTCAATTCACTGTCAGGCGATATAACCCAATTATTACCCAGATACATTTCAAGAGGTTTTAAAAGTTTTTCCCCAAGCGATATAGATAATTCCTTTTGAAGTGAACTGAACGCTTTAAAATTGCTGGCATTAACAGCACTTTCTGCAGGAGACTTGCGCCCGTTTGTAATCATATAGCTGCCGTCGCTAAGTTTCCAAAGATATTTATTATCCATCTTCATGCTGTCAACATTAGGATAGGCAAGTAAATCATGATAAAGCTGGCATTGATTGAAAAAATTTTCATCAATAGGAATGATTGTACCGTTTATCTGTTCCCCTGGCTTGGCAACAAAAACCAAAATTTCATTATCTTCTTTATTTATGGTGAAATTGATATAGGAAGTTCCTTCAGACAAAACTTCTTTATCCTTATTTACATCAACTTTCTGCATATCCGCTATTCTCTGATATGCAGGATACTTGATTTGTAATTCTTCCTTGAATTTCCTGTATTTCTCCATAAGTGTATTGTAATCATTTTCCAAAAGAAGCATATTTTTTAAATCATTCTTTTTTAGAGCAAAATTGATCAATTTTTTACCTTTAGTCATCAATTCATGATATTTTTGAAATTTTTCCTGCTCTTCATTATTAAACATTGTGTTGGAACTTATAAGTTGATCGCTGTATTTTTCTGCCAAGTCTCTTGCCTTACAGAGTTCAGTAGTTTGGAAAGCTTCTGACATCAATCCGGTTTTACTGAAAACATGAGCCGCTTCCTTGTAGGAATCTATCTTTGTTGCGAACCATTTACTTTTAACATCAGAAGAAAGATCAGTATATTTTTCACGCATATTTTCATAGCCGTCAATTAATGTCTTATAATAATCAACCGCCTCATTATCTTGATTGTTCAGACTGTATGCACGAGCAAGTACGCCCGTTGTATAAAGTATTTCTGCATCATCATTCGTTAATATTTGACTTTGCAAATTTAAGGCTTTACTGCTCAATTCAATAGCAGTCTTGTAATTGTCGTTTCCACCGATTTTATTGTAAATATCTGCCAAAGCTGCCATCTCATGCAGAGTGTGAGGATGTTCTTCGCCAAAGTAACTTTTTGTAGCATTTATCAAAGCTTTCTGAAAATCAAGTGCTAAGTTCATTTCGTTAAGAATCAAATAATCCGACACAAGAGTATCTAAAAATTTTATCTTTGTACTTGGGTTGTACATTGGCATTTGCCTTATTAATGTAAAACCTTCTTCGGCAATTCCTCTTGCTTTAATTACCTCTCCACTCATCGCGTAAGATCTAGCGAGACAGTACATTGAATCTAAAGTCGTTATTCCGGTCTCTCCGCTTAATTTTTTACTTTTTTCCAGCACTTCTGTTGCCATATTTAGTGTTTCTTCATATCTTGCCAGATTTACATAATTGTTAGCAAGCCCCGACATTATATTCAATGTTTCTTGATGATCTTTGCCATATATTTCATTAGCCAATTCAAAGGCTTTAAGATTATAAGTCAGGGATTCTGCATCATTGCCCATATCTTCATAACACTTAGCTAAACTTCCCAAAACTCTCACTTGTTGTGTAGCTATTTCGCCGAAAGGTATTGAGCCATAAACTGTTTTATATTTGTCAAAAAGTGAATCATATCCTATAAATAAATTATTCATTTGTTGAAGGCAAAGATCATATTTCCCCAATTCATTATAGTAAGCTGCAATATTGTATTGTATTCTAAGTTTGTCTAATTTATCCCTCTCGGTATCTTGAGGCATATTTTTCATATATTCCAAAAGATTGAGAAAAATTTCATCTTTATTTTGAGCACCTTCAGCATTCAAACGAGCACCTGCCAAATCGTTAAAACTCAAAATAGCTTGCCTTGAATTTTGACCATACATATTTTGATTCAAATCGTACAATTCTTGATAAAGTTTGATGCTTTCTTCTTCTCTTCCTATGCTGTGATAAGCCTGTGCTAAAGTTTTCATTAATTTAAGCGTTCGCTCATCTTGCATACCATAGCGATTTTGTACATTTAGAAAGATGGCCTCGCCGGATTGTGCAGCTTGTTCAGGATAGCCGGCAGCATTATAAATAAAAGCCGCCCTCAGCTTTTCAGTTAAAACTTCATCATCATAGTTGAGCATATGATTATGTGCTTTAAAATATTCTATAATTTTCTTCTCTTCTTGAAAGACTTTTGAATATTTGTGTTCCCAAACATATATATCAGCCAAAAGTCTATTGTATTCAAGGTCAAAGCCGCCTCTGTATCTTATTTCAGTTTCTATTAATTCTTCAGCATTTTTCAGATATCCATATTGCATTAACACTGATACTGCATCTTTTGGTGCAATATTGTATGTTTTATATTGCAATGCCATATTTATTTGTTTTTCTTCTTCGGTTGTGAATGCAAACACTCTTAAGGGTATAACTATGAGCATTGACAAAATGACTACGAATTTAAACATATTGCACCATCTCCAATCAAAAATTAAAAATTTTTACATACTATATCTTATCTTCTGACTCTGAAAAATCTTCTCATAGGATTCCTTGAAAGTCCATTTCTGAAAAAATTTTCTATATTATTAATAAAATTGTAAATTCCTATGCTCGTGAATGCAAAAATCAAAATCACAAATTCATTAGTAAAACAGAAATAAGCAAAAGAAATTATCCAGCAAAGTCCGATCATAAGCAACACTATACATTTTGATTTAAATGCACTAAGATTTAAAAATACATATGCAGCTATGATAACCAGCAATGTTTCAACGATGATACTTTTTGTCATAGATGCTAAATGCGGTTGAGTATCTGATAAAATTGTTGCGATAATATTTCCGTGAATGTACATACCAGGCATAGTGCCAAACGGTGTTACATGGAAGTCAGCACAATTTTCATCAGCCCTTCCGATTATGACAATTTTATCCTTGCAGTCGATTCGTTCATTGTCGAGCTTAAAATCATTGTTGCGCCAGTGTCCGATG
>CAJODU010000065.1 GCA_905233325.1 uncultured Selenomonadaceae bacterium | reverse complement strand
TCGTACTGCCGGTCACCTTGCACTTGGTATGGGTCGCTCCGCAGGTGCTGCCTGTACTATCATTCCTGAAGAGTTCCCGCAGGACAAGATCAGACTTCAACAGATTGTTGACATTATCACCGGCTCTATCGTCAAACGCCGCTTAATTGGCAAGAATTACGGCGTTGCCGTCATTGCTGAAGGTGTCATCGAAAAGATTGCCGAAGATGATCTCAAGGAGCTTGGGCCTCTTGCTCTTGATGAACATGGTCACATTCGCTATGCTGAGTTGGACTTCGGCGAAATTCTCAAGCAGAAAGTTCTTGCTGAGGTTGCCCGCCTTGACTTCAAAATAACTGTCGTCGACAAAGAGATTGGCTACGAACTTCGCTGCACTGCACCGATTCCTTACGATATTGACTATGCTCGTTCACTCGGCTATGAGGCAATGCAATTCCTCCTCCGCGGCGAGAGTGGTGCACTCATTACCATTCAAAATAACCAAGCTGTGCCGATGAAGTTTGAGGACATTCGCGATCCTGAGACCAACAAGACTTATGTCCGTAAGGTCAACATCAATTCCGTGCAGTACAAGATTGCTCGCGGCAATATGGTCAGACTTGAGAAGGGCGACCTTGATGATCCGAGAATTGCCAACGCATTCCGTATGGATCAAGATGAATTCAGAAATCGTTATAATTATCTCTTTGACGGAGAGCCGACTATCTGATAAAGTGAAAATTCCATAGACATAATCAAATAGGATACCTCCTGGGGACAGATTTAATCTTGACCTGAAGGTATCCTGTTTAATTAAGTTGTGATGGTGAGGTAAATATTGTGAATATCAAAAAGATTGCTTTAATATTATCATTAACTTTTATATTCTCGATGTTGGTTGGTTGCGGTGCTGATGAAGCAGAAAAAATCAAAAATAGCCTGAAAATCGGTATAATTGCTCAATTAAATACTACACCGGAGCAGATGGACGAGTTAATGGAGGTTATGGGTGTTGATGCGGAGACAACCTATTTCGATAACTTCACGTCAATGCAAATGGCACTCGCCTCAAAAAATATTGATGAAATTCAAACCTACAAGAGTGTCGCTGAGTATATGACAGATCAAAATACTCAGTTTGAAGTAAAAAATACCGTCGGTCTTATGGATTCCTTTTGCTGTGCAATGCGTGAAGAGGATAATGATCTGATATTCGATTTTGATTCGGCAATAAATTCCATGAAGGCGGACGGCACACTGGATAATTTGATAAAGACTTATATTACGGACTTGCAAAATGAACCTCCGGCAGTTGAGATTGTCAAAATTAACAACGCTGATACTATTAAAGTCGGCATAACCGGAGATTTGCCGCCGCTCGATTTAGTTTTGGCAAATGGCACACCTGCCGGATTTAATACCGCCGTTCTCTCTGAAATCAGCAAACGAATCAAAAAGAATATAGAATTGATTCAAATTGACAGTGCTGCTCGTGCCGCTGCGTTGACTTCCAAACAAGTCGATGTTGTCTTCTGGGTGGTAGTGCCGCAAGATAACAAGCGTCCTGCTGATATGGATAAACCGGCAGGAGTTTCAGTGACGACGCCGTATTATCAAGATGATGTTGTTAATGTCAGTTTGTCGGGTGCATTCAGCGGTATGGGAAGATAAAATTTCGGAGGGATTTTGATGAATATCAAAAAAATTGCAAAGATTATTTTGACAAGTGTTGTAGCCGGAGCATTATTTACCGGCTGCGGACAAAGTGAAGAGGGAGCCTCTAAACAAAACTCTGATATAAAATTGGGTATGATCCGCTATATGAATGCCAGTGAAAATCAAATTAATGAATATATGGGAAAATACGAAGAAATGCATGGAATAAAAGGATTTCATCACAATGTGATTTTTTATGATAACTTGAATCTCATGCTAATGGGTTTAAATTCAAAGAGTGTTGAAAAAATCAGTACTTACAAATGTGTCGCTAAATATACAATAGCTCGCAATGAAAATTTAGATATAACTAATGAAAAAAATGATATGATTGATGATTTTTGCTTTGCCTTGCGTGAAGATGATGTTGAGCTGAAAAATTCTATTGATAAGGCAATTAAAGAAATGGAAGAAGATAATATCATTGATAAATTGATTAAAGAATATATTATTGATGTCCAAAATAATGAGCCTTCTGCAGTGGAAATTGCACATATTGACGGTGCGCAGACAATTAAAGTCGGTGTTACCGGCGACTTGCCGCCGCTTGACCTCATAACCGCCGATGGAAAAGCAGCAGGATTTAATACGGCTGTCCTCTCTGAAATCAGCAAGCACATTGGAAAAAATATTGAACTTGTACAGATTGAGGGAGGAGCTCGTGCTGCGGCTTTAAATTCTAAAAATGTTGATGTGCTCTTCTGGGCAATCATTCCTAAGAATGATACTTTAAAATTCATTCCTCAAAATGTTGATAAACCTGCCGGTATTGAGTTCAGTTCACCATATTATGAAGATAGTATCGTTCACATTGCTTTGAAAAAATGATTTACGAAATATTTATCAAAAATGATGCTTGGCTGACTATTTTGAATGGTTTTTTGATAACTGTTGAAATTTCAGCTTTTTCTTTAATCTGCGGGACAATCCTCGGAACTATAGTTTGTTTTTGCAGAATGTCAAAATTTACAGTTTTGTCAATCCTTGCCAAAATATATATATCCATTGTACGAGGCTCGCCGGTGCTGATGCTGTTGATGTTATTATTCTATGGAGTATTTGCAGGCAGTGGTCTGAG
The DNA here is from genome assembly GCA_905233325.1 of uncultured Selenomonadaceae bacterium. Lineage (GTDB taxonomy): Bacteria > Bacillota > Negativicutes > Selenomonadales > Selenomonadaceae > Quinella. The sequence continues at coordinate 11,962 of CAJODU010000065.1, read as the reverse complement.
TCCGCTATTTGTTGCAGTTGTGACATTTTCGTTACATACCGCCGCTTATGTTGCAGAATTATTGCGTTCTGCTATCATGGCAACTGACATAGGACAAGTCGAAGCTGCAAGGACGCTGGGTTTTTCAAAATGGCAAGCATTCAGATTTATCACTCTGCCACAAATTGCTCACATTGCTAAACCTGTGTATCAATCGATAATTGTCAACCTCATTCAATGGACAAGCGTTGTCGGATATGTCACAATCACAGATCTGACGAGAGTGATAAACAATATCGCTTCACGGACAATGCAGCCGATGATAACAATAACCGGCGGACTTTTGATATATTTGTCAATCTCTTATATAGTTTACGGAGTGTTCACTTTGACTAACAGGAGCAGCACAAAATGAGCATTATTGAAGTCAGAAACCTTTATAAATCTTTCAATGGCGTTGAAATTCTCAAAAATGTCAATTTGAAAGTTGAGGAAGGCGAGAGAATTGCCATTATAGGCGGTTCCGGCGGAGGTAAGTCTGTATTTTTGCGCTGTCTGGAACTTTTGGAAATACCTGACAATGGCGAAATTTTTATCAATGGTCAAGAGATTACTGCTCCAAATGCCGATATTGATAAAATCCGTCAAAATATGGGAATGGTCTATCAAAAATTCCACCTTTTTCAACATTTGAATGTTATGGAAAATCTTACTCTGGCACCGATAAAACTACTGAAAATGTCAAAGGCTGAAGCCGAAAAAAAGGCAATAGGGTGGCTTGAAAAAGTCAGCTTAACTTCAAAAAAATTTTCCTATCCAAATGAATTGAGCGGCGGACAGCAGCAGAGAATAGCAATTTGCAGATCATTGATGATGAATCCAAAATTAATGTTGTTCGATGAACCGACAAGTGCCCTTGATCCAACAATGGTTGGCGAAGTCCTTGCCACTATTCGTATGTTGTCGAAAATTAAGCTGACTATGATAATTGTTACGCATGAAATGAACTTTGCAAAGGAAGTTGCGGATCGTATATTATTTTTTGCGGATCATGGTATTTATGAACAAGGCACTCCGAAACAAATTTTTGACAATCCTCAGAAGCCATTGACGGTTGCATTTATTCACAAATTAAAATTTTTTCATTATGATATTTATGATAAAAATTTTGATTTAATTCAAATGCAGGGGAAAATCTGGGAATTTGCCGAGAAGTATGGTCTAAACAGAAAGCAGACATTTAATTTACAGCATTGTTGTGAAGAATCCATTTTTGAAATTTTTGACGGTGTCTATAAAACAGATGAAAAAATAAATATTTCCATTGATATAGAATATTCGGAAAGCAACAAACAGACAGAAATAAAAATTGCAAGCATCGGCAGACAATACAATCCCTTTGATGTTGATATTGATGATGACGACACTGAGCATTTAGGAATTATGATTATTAATAAAATTGCTCAAAATGTCACTTACGAATATAATGATAATGTTAATCTGATTAAAATTCAAATTTAGAATGATGAGCAGAAAATAGCAGAGAATGGGAGGATAAATTTGAATAAGATATTAGTGATTAATGGTCCCAACCTCAACCTTTTGGGGACACGCGAGCCGGAGATTTACGGCTCCACCACTCTCGCCGACATCAATGCAATGCTCAAGGCACGCGCGGACGAGCTTGACCTTGACATTGACTTCATGCAGTCGAACATTGAAGGTGAGATAGTTACCGCCATTCAAGAGGCACGAGATAAGTATAACTTTATTCTGTTGAATGCTGCCGCCTTTACTCATTATTCGATTGCCATTCGCGACGCTATCGCTGCGATCTCCGTGCCGGTAATTGAGATACACCTTTCAAATGTCCATGCCCGCGAGGAGTTCCGTCATCATTCAGTCATTGCACCGGTCGTTATGGGACAAATCAGCGGTTTCGGGGTTGACAGCTACATTGCCGCTCTTGACATTGCCGCCCGCAAACTCAAAAAGATTAGAGGCGAAGGCAAATTATGATCTCTTACAGATTAACCGCCCTCCGAGCTTTCCTCGACGAAAAGAAAGTCAACGCCGTCATCATCACCAAGCCCGCGAATTTGCACTACTTCAGCGGTTTCACGGGTGACAGCACGGTTTTGATAGTCACTCATAAGAGAAATATTCTCATTACTGACGGCAGATACATCGAGCAAGCCAAGACTGAGGCTCCCAAGTTTGAACTCATTGAGCAGACGGAAGGTCTCTTGAAGAGGGTCGCTGAGGAACTCAACAATATAGGATTGGTCAGTATTGGTTTTGAGGGCAACTTTCTCACTGTTGACGAACTCGACAAGCTCAAGGAACTCTCGCCCAAGCTCAAGCTGACATCTATCAAGGTTGATGATCTCCGTCAAGTCAAAGATGAGACTGAGATTGCCAAAATAGAAATAGCTTGCGAGATTGCCGACAAGGCTTTTGCTGAGATAGTTAAAATCATTCGCCCCGGTATGCGTGAATTTGAGGTTGCCGCTGAACTTGAGCATATTATGCGTCGTCTTGGTTCACAAAAGGCCGCCTTTGAGACTATAGTCGCCTCCGGCGTGAGAGGTGCCATGCCGCACGGTATCGCCACCGACAAGATAATCAAGCGCGGTGAGTTTATCACTATGGACTTCGGCGCAATCTACAAGGGCTACAACTCCGACATTACCCGCACGATCTTCGTCGGGCGTGCCGATGAAAGACAAAGAAACCTCTATAACGCCGTCCTCAATGCTCAACTTCTCGGACTGAATACTATCAAGCCCAACATCTCCGGCAAAGAGGTAGATTCTGTCGTCCGCACTCATCTTGAAAAAGTCGGCTTTGGCAAATACTTCCCTCACGGTCTCGGTCATGGCGTTGGTCTCGAAATTCACGAAGAGCCGCGTCTTTCCAAGCTCAGTACCTGTGAGGCACTTAAGCCTGGCATGATTGTCACAGACGAGCCGGGGGTTTATCTGCCAAACTACGGCGGAATAAGGATTGAAGACACTGTCCTCGTGACTGACGACGGTGCGAGGGCTTTAACTAAGAGCGACAAGCGGTTGATTGAAATCACAACTGTTTAATTAAATAAGATAAAAGTATTAATCAAATTTATGGACAGGAGGCTTGACAGAGTTATGAGTCAGTTTGATAAGCGCAATATCAGCATGGTGATGGATTTCTATGAGATGACCATGGCAAATGGTTACTTCCGCAACGGCAGCACAAACTCCCGCGCGGCGTTTGATGTCTTCTATCGCCGCAACCCCGATCAAGGCGGTTTTGCAATCTTCGCCGGTCTGGAACAGATCATAGAGTATATCGAGAATATGCACTTCGACGAAGATGATATTGACTATTTCAGAAGTCAAGGTATTTTTGCTGATGATTTTCTTGATTATCTCCGCAATTTCCATTTTCACGGCGATATTTACTCTTTCCCTGAAGGCACGATCATGTATCCCAATGAACCATTTATGACGATTGTCGCTGATTTGATCGATGCCCAGCTGATTGAGACGGCTATCCTCACTCAAGTCAATCATCAATCGCTCATTGCAACCAAAGCAAGGAGAATTGTCCGAGCAGCTGAAGGTCGCTTGGTCTCTGACTTCGGTGCTCGACGCGCTCACAATATGGACGCCGCAACTTATGGTGCACGCGCTGCCTATATCGGCGGCGTCAACGGCACGGCTACCGTCTCCGCCGGCAAGTTGTTTGATATTCCCGTCAACGGCACTATGGCTCATTCTTGCTTCGGCAGTGAGTTTGAGGCTTTCAAAAGGTATGCCGAATGTTACCCTGACGCTGCCACCCTTCTCGTTGACACTTATGATGTTATTCATTCGGGTATTCCCAATGCTATCCGCGTTGCTAAGGAAGTCTTGGAACCTATGGGCAAGCGTCTCAAAGGTATACGCATCGACAGCGGTGACTTGGCTTATCTCTCCAAAAAGATACGCAAAATGCTTGATGAGGCCGGCCTTGAGGACTGCAAGATAGTTGTGTCAAACAGCCTGGACGAGTTCACGATCACTTCACTTTTGAGTCAAGGTGCGGCTATTGACAGTTTCGGCGTCGGTGAGAGACTCATTACTGCAAAGTCGGAGCCTGTCTTCGGAGCAGTATATAAGATTGCGGCTGTTATGGAGAATGGCGAATGGACGCCGCGGATTAAAGTTTCCGAGAATGTTGAAAAAATCACAAACCCCGGTCTCAAGGACATCTACCGCGTCTACAATGCTGACGGGCAGGCGGTTGCTGATATTATCGCCCTCCATGGTGAGAACGTTGACATGAGCAAGCCTTTCAGATATGTAGATCCCGTCAAACCTTGGAAGAATCGTTCCTTCACGAACTGCACTGTCAAAAATCTTCGAAAACTTTACGTCAAGGACGGCAAGCGCACTGAACCTCTGCCTCGTCTCAGTGAGATTCGAGACTATGTTAAATATCAGCTTGAGCATGAGGTATGGCAAGAAGAGCAGCGTTTTGAAAATCCCCACCACCACTACCTTGACATGACGCCGGATTACTATGAAATGAAAATGAGCCTGCTGTACGAGACACGCAGGCATTCCAATTAATATTATTCAACGATCAAAGTTGAGATTCAACAGTTCGGGACACAAATCCCCGATTGAAGAGGAAAGTTCTTGTGGCTTGAGAAGATCTATGACAGGTTGCATGGTTTTCATGAAGGCGGCGTTGTCCTGCATAAGTGCCAGGATTGCCGCGGTGTTCTCGGCGTCCGCCAGTGCAGTATGTGCCGTGCCTTCAAAATTCCTGTTCATGGCACCAATCGCATGCTTGAGAGCAAGATTGTTGTGAAGTCCTATCCTGTCGTCAAATTCCTTCTGCAAGTCTACCCAATGCTGCTCCAGCCAGTCAACATCAAAGTCTGGCATCTTGAAGCGGCATTCATTTTTGAGTTGATTCATATCCGACGTACTCCAAGAGTATAATGTAACGTCTTCCTTGCCAATCCACTCCTTGAAGTGGTTGAACTCATTGACAAAGGTCTCCTTGTCCTCAACCGTCTCATTCGTTATACCTGTCAGCTTGGTGATGTGTTTACTGATTTCACCATACTCAGGCTTGACATAACATTGGAACTCACTCACCTGCTTATAATCATCGCCGAGTTTGACTGCTCCTATCTCTATAACCTCGTCGGTTAGCTGCTTGCGAACTTCCTTTTCTGTTTTTTTAATCGGATTCATTTCCAAATCAAGAACAACGTGATTCATATTTTGCCTCCCATATATACTAATTATTCAAACATTTAGTAATAATCATCTGCAACTATCAATACTCTTGGTATCAAGACATCTTGCAGAAACAGGCCTTCCCGTAGCTCTTTGCTTGATACAGTGCCTGGTCTGCTCGTTGATAGAGTTCCTCAAAGGTATACTTACATCTGAGATCAATTCCTATGCCAATGCTGCAGGAGAAGTGACCTGCCTCGCCGATTCTCATTTCTCCCAACTCATTCAGCACAGTCCGTGCTTGCTCATCAACCCTGACGACCAAGTGGGTAACCGTCTTCACGAAGACCATAAATTCATCTCCGCCAACCCTGCCAATCACCGCATTACCTCTGAAGATGTGTTTCAATATCCTCGCAAAGCCTTTCAAGGCCTCATCACCGACTTGGTGTCCATAGTCATCGTTGACGTGCTTGAAGTTGTCAAAGTCAAGAATCAGAAGAACGCCGACAACCCCATCCGTGTGGCACTCCTCACAGAGTGCGCGTGCTGCCTCTTCAAAAGAAATCTTGTTATACAGCCCCGTCAGTAGATCCTGCTTACTCTTGTCTGTCACTTCGGAGAATTTCTGCGAGAATGATTCAATGTGCCGGAGAATGAACAGGAAAACCATAATGAGGATTACAACCATTGCTATCATTGTCGTGAAGACGTATTTGATTATTGCCCACGTGAAGGGCTGGATTGATTGCGACGCCATCAGTGCACCGACGATAGTCCCGTCACTTTCCTGACGTATAGGTATTACATAGGCCTGGCACTCCTCGCCGTTGACCATAATACTCTTGCACCAGAGCGGATAGCCCTTCTCAAGGGTATTCTTTTTTATTACCATTTCAACCGGCATACCGATACACCTTGAGCCGTCCTCGTGGAAGATGGAAGTCATCACCGCCTCTTCAGCAAAGAAGACCGTTATATCCACACCCATCTGCTCTTTGAGATCATCGACGATTGACGTTTCTGTTGAGATATTGAAGTTCATACCCCGCCAGATATTTCCGTCCGGTTTCTCACTATAGTCACCATAGCCGCGTCCTGAGTACATCGTCAGTGCTGCCATTGCCGTTGATTTCAAATACGCCTCTGTTTTCTCTGAAAGACTTGAACTGAATTGCGTCAATCCCAAAATCAGCGAGATAATCGCAAATATTACTATCGGTGTACAGTTGACAAGTAATAGTTTCGTTTTCACATTCATGGCATTTACCTTAAACTCTCTTTAGTGACAATGCTTACGCCGGTATCTATTATTACATTTTTATCCTTGTAGATTCCCTGCAAAGCCTTAACTGCAATTTCTATTCCGTCGTGTCCCATCTTCTGAGGATTTTGCTTCAAGGTCGCGTATATGATTCCCTTGTTGATTGCCGAAAGCGTAGCATTATCGGTGTCGAAACCTATAACAATCGGCACGGAAGGATAATCTTTGATCTGATCGGTGATGGCAAAGGTGGCTTGCTGATTGGTGGCAAAGTAGCCGACATATTCTGAATGATCTCTGACGTAATCCTTGATGATATTGATATCGTTGTGCATGTAAACCGTTGGGGCGGCAGTGAAGTTTGTACCCTCCAACGCCTCACGAAATCCCTTGTCTCTCATATTGGTGTTTTGAGTGTCCTCGCCAACTGACAATACCCCCAACGTTCCACTTTGAATACCTGCCGCTTGGAGGGCTTTGAGCATTGCCTCACCTGCAATCTTACCGGCAGCTTCGTTATCTGTCATCAAGGTGGCAATCGCCTCATAAGTGGCAGCACTGTCGATATACACTATCTTCACTCCGGCTTGCTCTGCTCTTTTGAGGTTTTCGTTGGTCTCTGTTGAGGATATTGCTGTCACCAGAATAGCATCGGCACCTTCATCAACGGCTCTGTCTATGCATTCAGCCTGCAAGGCAGCCACACGCTCATCTGGCCCTATCCACTTATAGTTTATACCGCCAATCTCTTTGACCGCCTGCTCACAACCGGCTTCTACGACTTTCCAATAGTTATTGTAGTGCTTATCCATAGTAATCAGATATATTTTATAATCATCATCTTCACCCTTGACAGGTGTTTCCTTAACCGCGGACTCTTCTCTGATGACAAAATCCGTGCCTTCATTCCCGCAGCCCGCAGCCGTAAAAATCATAATCAGCACACATAGCATCAACAACCTTTTCATTCAAAACACCCCTTCAATACAATCAAAACTTCCAACGTGCCTCAAATCCGAAGATACTTGCATGTCCCTCACGCTCCACAGTACCGGAAATCCTATCGTTAAAGTCATACTGGAAACCGTAGCGGTTGATATTGTCGCCGCCAATACCCCTAGTATATTTCAACATTGTCTTGTCAGTGATATATTTGCCTAATGTGACGTTGTACTCGTCCTCGTGGCGGTCTCTTGTCTCGTTGCGGTTGTCAAAAGCACTGCCGCTGCCTCTTGAGATGGCGAATTGATCGAAGCCTATAGTCTTCCTGACGGCCCCCTCAATCTCACTGAGGAAACTCATCTGCAGCCCCAGCATCAGCAAGTCCCCTGTCTCCAGATCATTGTCGCCGCCTTTCTGATAGGCATCGCGAAGGGTGAGGAGCTGCATAATCTCCGTCTCGCTCATCTCCGGTGCGCTGGTTAGTCTGATTGACCTGTCATTGAGTCTGCCATCAACATTGAGGAATATTTTGGTTTTTGTGATTCGCGTATCAGCGGCGAAGGTGATAGTCGGGAAGAACGATCCAAATTGATTGAACTGCAGCTCACCCTCACGAACGTTGAAGACGGTTTTCAAATAGTTGACAGTGCCGCCACGCTTGGCTGTGATTGTCCCTGAAGGCTTTATTAGCATTGTTCCTTCATCTTTATTTTGTTTTCCGTCAGTATCATTCGTCGGCTCTCTGTGGACTTCCGTTGAGCCTTCAAACTTAGCATTACCTGTCAAGTAGAGGTCAAAGAGGTAGGGACTGTAGAAGTGAACCTTGTCACCAAGATTGATAGCTATATCAAGCCCTATAACCGGCATATCTCCCTCAGATTCAGGAATGGCAGGTATTGAGATTGTACAGTTGTCAAGGTCAAGGTGTCCGGCAATCTTAGGCCTCACTGCTCTGATCTCGCCATTCCTATGCTTGACTTCCTCCCTGGTCAGTGAGAATTCAGCATTGAGCGGACCTTCAAAGAAACTGCCCTCTATTCCGAGTTTGTCGGCAATGAAGGTGAAGTTATAATCAGCAAGATCAATACCATTCATCTGCAGCCCGCCGGTGAGACGGTAAGTCCCCTTGCCGATGTTGCCGCTGAAATCTTCAACGGTCATCTTGTTGCCGGTGAAGGCAAGATTCATATTCATATGTTCAATCAGAGACTTCATACCCTTGATTTTGGTGGTGCCCTCTTTGATTAAGATGTTGCCGTTGATCATAGGATTGAAGGCAGTGCCGGTGATTTTGAGATTGCCCGCCATTTCGCCGATGCTCCAAGCAATGAGGTCTTTGTTGAGGAGGGGCAGGAGACTCATATCAGCATTGTCAAGAGAGAGCTCAAGATTTAACTCTGAATTGGGAAGGTATAAGTTAGGCTCCCTATTCGCCAAGGCTATCAGCGGTATTTGTCCTCCGGCACTGACTTGATAGATTTTATCAGCAAGTGCCTTCTGTACAATGAGCTGCTCAATATCAATGACGCCGTCCTTGAGAGTCAGGCTGCCGCGCATTAAGTCAAAGGTTGAATCCTTCAAGCCGCCGGTTGCCGTAATGTCAACATCTGCGGCAGGATTGTCAGTAGTTCCTCCGACAACCGCCTCAATATTCGTCGTACCTACCAGCTCGGCCTCAAGACCGGCAGCCTTGCCGATCATCTCAAGTGAGAGGTTTGAGGCATTTAGTTTAATATCAAGAATACCATTCGTCTGCGCGGAGCCTGTGGCGTTGAGTACGCCCGTCTCACCCTGGAAACCCTCCAAAGTGTTGATATATATGGTATGGTTGAGCATGTTGACGTTGAGATTTACATCGTGAATATCACTGCCGGCAACCGCACCTTGAGGTATAGTCCCCACAAGCTGAATTGAGGGATTTTGCAGAGTACCGCCGAATTGAACGGTACTGTTAAGGGTGCCGGTGAGGACATCATTCTTGAGGTTGGCAAGTGCCAGAAGGTTAGGCAGGTCGGCGTTTGCGATCTCTGCCTGTCCGAAAAGGGTGTTATTATCATAGTTGAGTCTGCCCTTGACATTAAAGGTGCCTTCTCCTTGATTAAAGCTGAAATTCTCCAAAAGGACGGTATTGCCTTCGACAAGGTTTAGGTGTCCCTTGAGATTATTGATTGCTACGCCATTGAGTGACAATTCCTCAGCAGTCAGTGTACCGTCGAAGAGAGGGGCAGAGGACGTCCCCATAACCCTGCCGAGGAACTGCCCGTGGCCTTCAGCCTCATAGCCCTGCGGTAACTTCCCTTGGAAACGTTTAAGATTAATATCATTTGCCTCAATCAAGAAATCTATCTTGCCGTCAGTAGTGTTGAGTGTCCCGTTCGCAACCATATCAATCATAGGTGAAGTGATTCTGAAATCCTGCAGACGGAGGTTATCGCCGTTGAGATAATAGTCACCCGCCATTCTGGTTATTAACACACCTTCATAGCTGCCCCTGCTAAACTCGATATAACCCACTATTTGCGGATTGTCCAGCGTTCCCGTGATTGTGATGACGTTATCGACATTGCCGGTCAGCGGCTGATGGAAGAGAGCGGCTATATTCTCAGCACGGGCGTCAACGGTATCAACACGCAAATCTATATTCTTCTCGCCGGTAAGACCTACCTTGCCCTTAGCCAGCCATATATCCTTGCCGTCCTTAGTGAGAGTGAATTCATTAACTTCAATACCGTCAAGAGAGCCGTTGGCAAGCAGCTTGATAGAATCGTAAGGCTGATCAATGAATGTACCTTTAAACCTGCCATTGCTGAATCTGCTGCCGTCCACCGCCGTGAACTTGAGATCAACATTGGGATTCTCGGCATCACCGTGGACAGAGCCTTGAAAGTCAGAAAGACCCGATATATTAATCTCAGGCACAAAGTTCTTGGCAACGGAGAGATCAACATGAGCGGCATAGAACTTCAAATCCAGCTTGTGAGCGTCGGTTATAGTCCCCTCTGCTCCGAATGAACCTTTATCAGGAAGTGCTGCACTCAGATAGTCAATCTTGACATCATCGCCTTCAACGTAGAAGGACGTGTCCGCACTGATAACCTTCGTATTGTTGTAAACGACGTTGGTTGCCGTCGCAGAGCCGTAAATCTTCAAAGAGTCAAGATCACTGCCGACGCCGTTGATACCAAAATCGCCAAAGAGTCGCCCTTCAACCTCACCAAGTGCCGGAGCATAGCTGCTGAGCCTTGACACATCAACGCCGTTGACCTTGACGTGAGCATTGTAAGACAGATCCATAGCCATAAGTTCAGCCTCACCGCTTACAGTCCCACCGAAAGCGTCTGCCTTGATATTGCTGAGATAGACAGCATCATCTTGATATTTGAGGTGAGTGGAGACGTCGGCGACGCTTATATCTTCATAGATGATATACGGGGCGTGAACATCAGCCTCGACGATAGGATTGGAGGGGGTGCCTGTCAAATGAGCGGTGAATGAGGCTGTCCCTTCAGCGGGAAGATACATTATAGCGTTAGGGTTGAAGGAATCAGAGGAGGCGTTGAGATCCAAATAAGGTTCGTCTGTGTCGATCCTTATGGAGCCGGTGACGTGGGCTTGCTGCCCGTTAGCTCTGGCAGTCATATCCAAGAGAAGTTCGGCGTCAGTGAAGGAAGTGGAGCCGTTGACATCATCAATCTGCGTCTGCTCAACCATTACAGAGCCGTCTTGAAGATTAGCCGCTCCGCTGAAACTCAGATTATCCCCGCGCTTGAGGAGGTTGACCTTAGCATCACTCACTATACCGCCAAGCACTTCTATACCGTCAGGAATAATATTCTCCGGCACAAAGGGCAACACTTCAGCAATATCAACGGTGTCCGCATCAACATTGACAATCTGCTTGCTGTCCGTCACCTTAGCGGTAATATTGACATTCGAGCCGAGAGTCTCCACCTTGACATCAGCATCGACATTCATATATTCATATAAATCAAGAGCCGCACTGATTTTGTTGACAATCAACTCACTATCATTGACATCAGCAGCTATATCCTCTGCGTTGACATCAACTTTGACGTTATCATGATCGAAGTCGAGTGTACCTGTAATATCACCGGTCTTGAATGAGTAACCTTCAACAGTACCGGCAACCTGTGCCCCAATGACATCGGCAGTAAAATCCGCCGTCGTGTCAAAATCCAAGTTGACATTCGGCACATCAGCGGTGAGTTCATTGCCGTCAAAGGCAGCCTTGACTTTGATATTGTCAATCAAAATATTTGTATTGAAGTTACTTTCGCCCTCGCTTGAGGTCTGAAGATCGCTGAAGTTCCAAGTGCCATCGGGACGCTTGACTATATTGCCTTCGACACCGTGAACTTTAATCTCATCTATCGCAGAGAGGGGATCAGAAGCCATAGCGAGCAAATGAAAATTGACCTCAGCACTTTCAGCCTTGGCAATAAGGTCGGAGTTCTTATCGTAAATTGCAAGATCGGAGACGGTAATATCACTGATTGAGCCGGTGTTGAGTTCCCCAACTTTCACGGAGCCGACTTCCACT
>CAJODU010000064.1 GCA_905233325.1 uncultured Selenomonadaceae bacterium | reverse complement strand
ACATCTTCAATCATTCTACTTAATTTTATGCGTTGCTGTTTTGTAAACTCTTTTCCTTCAAGACGTTCAGTCATATCAAGTAATTGTTCTGGATTAAAATCACCTTGAAAACGTGACCGCATATCGCCAAGCACATCGCGAAGTCTGCGTGTCTGTCCTGCTTTGTAAATTTCGCCTGTGTTTTCATCCACTTCATCTTGTTGATACGTAAAATCAACGCCTAATGATTCACGAGCTGCATTTGCATTTTGTTGCATTGCCGCTAGTCTTGTAAGCATAGACCTTTGTGCAGTTCCTGACATTGAACCTTTAATTCCGGCATTTGCCATAATACCAGTAATTACAGCCCAATCTTCAACTGCCCTCATTTTGTCATCAACTGACTGAGAAGCATATAAAGAACCAACAACGGCTGCACTATACTTTGAGGTCTCGCCAGCCATACCAACAGTAGTGTTGGCATTAGTCGCAAGTGCCGCAAATACATCTGCAAAATGGTCTGTAGCTTTCACTATCTTGCCATCAGCAGTTGTTACAATATCAGTGGCTTTAAGTCCAAACGCTGTCATTGAATCGGTTACAATATCCGAAACTCTTGCAAGTTCTTCACCAGAAGCTGCTGCTAAATTGAGAACAGCAGGAAGTCCTGCTTCTATCTGAGGCGTCTTCCAACCAGCCATTCCCATATATTCTTCAGCTTTTCCAACTTCGGAGGCTTTGAACATTGTGGTTGCACCAAGTTCTTTAGCACGTTTCGTTAAAACTGCAAACTCATCAGCATTCGCGCCGGTAATAGCCTTGACAGTCGCCATTTGGTACTCAAATTCTTTGTAAGTATTAACAGCGTCCGCTATACCATAACCAAGCCCTGCAATACCCATAACTTGACCGCCCATGCCCATCGCTGCACCATTCATCAGCTCATTAGCTTTTCCGCCGATTGCATTTTTGGCATTAACCGCTACATTCCACGCCTTGCCCGTAAGTGTCTGCAATTCTTTCTTGATTTTTCCAAGCTGTGAATTGGCATTACCACTGACATTGACTTGAATAGGCTTAATCTGATTCTGACCCATTCCAACTTGTGCCATAGCGTCTTTAAGGTGTTGCTGCTTTTGCTCGATTCTCAACTTCTGCGCCGCTGATTCCATTTGTCGCCTAAGTTGTATTTCACTTTGAACAAAATTTTTAGTGTTAAAGCCTTGAGCTGCTAAATTTTGTTGCATTTGGCTAAGTGCAGGTTGCTGAGTTTTCAATTCTCGTTTAAGTTGCGCAGCTTTAGCTTTCGACTGTTCGACTGCTCGAAAGCCTTACCAATATTGTTTAACTCGCCCTGCGCCTGTTTAACACCATTTGCAAGTGATTTAAGTTCTGCACCCGTGCTGCGTGTCATCGTTTGACTGGCTTTTAATTCTGCCGAAGTCGCTTTTATCTGATTCTGCAACTTTTGATACTGTTCAGTAGCACCACTGCCTTTAATCTTTTGAGCTTCTGACTTTAAATCACCGAGTTTCGATTTGAGCTGAGTAGTGGCGGCTTGTGACTTATCAAAAGTGCTTTTCAGTTCATCGTGTTTAGCCTTTAATTGTGATACCGCTGATTGTCCGTCTTTATACTGTCTCGCTAATTGTGCTGTACTCGCATTAGCTTGATTATATGCTTGCTGTGTTGCAGATACCGACCTCTTCAACTGCTTGAATTGGTCTACCTGCTTTCGTAAATCATTAAGTGAATCAAACTGTTTTGCAAGTCTCGCAACTTCACCGCGATTACCAAGTTTTGAAACTGCGCTGTCTATTGATTTTAACTGTGACGCTGCATTTCGCAATTTGCCGCTCATCTGGTCTTGCAATTCCAATTTTGCACTCAATACAAAATTACTACCTGCGCCACCTACAGCTCCGACACCTTCCGCCATCTATCTCACCTCACTTTCGCTCCGTGTATTTTTGCAATAACTTGAATTATGGACTTTAATTCTTTATTTCTGCGTTTTTCTTCCTCTTCCATTACTACGTGATAAAAAAGTTGGTCTGACTTTGACATATTCAAGAAGTCACTGACTTTTAGACCTCTAAGACTGAAATAAGCTGCCGTAGCAGCCCTCCAATCTTCCTTTAGGAGTTTTTTACTTCTTCGTGAATCTTATATTCAATCGACTTGCCGTAACCTGCACAGCGCATAATTGCTGCTGCGATTGCGCCAATCTCTCCTGTCTGAAAGAGCATAGGAACAATATCTGAAGGTGCAGTACAACCATATGCTTGCTGCAAATCTTTATCTTTAAGATTCGGATTAATAACGCAGTCAAAAATCAATTCGATGTCGCTTTGACGACCACCGCCTTCAATTTTTAAGTTCTCTTCAATCATTTTTGCTGTCGGTTGTTTAACCGTAATTGTACCGATTGAAGTTTCCAAATCGTAGGTATTCTTCCTCTTATTTTTAATCTGCTCGCGTTGAGCAATCAAATCAGCTATTGTTACTGCCATTGTAGTTATTCTCCTTCAATTAAAGTTCCACAGTTTCAAGATATGAGGCGTCTTCTGGTGTAAATCCAAATGGGATTGTGGTCTCACGAACAGTTCCCTTTTCAAACTGCATTAGTACAAGCTCTTCAAACCACACGTTATCTATGCAGATACGCTCTTTGCCAGCGTTCAGCATATCTGGGTCTTCATGTTTACCAACAATCGTAAAGCGTGGGTCGTGACCGGCTTTTTGCTCCTCAAGATATTCTTGGAATCCTCTGTTAAACACATTGACTATGACGATTTCACCTTCACCAGCCAATCCGACCACTTTTCTATCCACTGAGTTACCGATTGGAATATCTTCATCATTAATGACTACTTTTGCCTCAAAACTCTTATGCTCAAAAATTTTCTCTCCGTTAATCCACACCATACCATGATTACCTGACCACCTACGGCGTCCACGATATGTTACGTCTTCTGGGTCTCTTGCAAATCTTTGAATATCAAATTTTGCGATTACCAGCGGATTTAATGTTTTCAATTTTGCCATTTCTGCTCACCTCATTCTTAAAGCACAAATTGGACGTGCAAATCTTCCATAGCATTTACCGGCGTAATACTTCCATCAAGAAATACATTTGTGCCGGTGTTGAACTCTCTGATTTCCTGCTCACTCATCTCAGTTGTGTCACGCCCTTTGAGCTTTGCATAATTCTTGTTTTCTTCAACATCAATATCAACAGTGTTAATAGCAGTTGCGGAGCTATCAAGAATATTGCCTTTGAGTGCCTCAAAATATACAAGAATCGCTGCAATGAACAACATCTTATGGTCATAGTCATTTAAGACTTTACCAAGATATTCAGAACGGAAAGTTTCGCGAATATCATCTGTAATGAGGTCGATTGTTTCGACAATCTTGATAAAGCGGAAGTCTTGACCAACATCAGTCGTAAAGGTATGAAGTGAATTACAGCCGCGTGCAATCTTAACACCATTGCCATCACCTTCATCAATCAAGCAAAGTTCACCATTGTCGATATGCTCGTCTACATCGTCATAGACATCACAATCAACGACCTCACTTAATTCATAGTAAGTCAAACTTCTGTCAAGAGAAATGCCACAAGCAGCTCCTAAAATTCTTGCCGTGTATTCTGCCGCCGTATAAGTGATGTATTGCGGAATGGTGTCAGGCACAGCCTCAGCTATACCTTCTGCTGCAATTAATGCGTCAGTGTACTCTGAATTAACAACACGAATGTTACCTGTCGTAAGATTGATAACACCGTAAGAATCAGCGTCAACATTAGCAACAATGCCTTTAATTGTTCTATGTTTATTTTTACGCTGAGACTTGACCCAACTTGCCAAATCTTCTTGGTCTTGAGTATTGCCTGTCGGGTGTGCAATGTAGTTAAATTTCAGTGTAGAAGCATTTTTCAAAGCGTC
This sequence comes from uncultured Selenomonadaceae bacterium, assembly GCA_905233325.1. GTDB lineage: Bacteria > Bacillota > Negativicutes > Selenomonadales > Selenomonadaceae > Quinella. The sequence goes on along the minus strand of CAJODU010000064.1, from coordinate 5,705 downwards.
TGCCTGTTTGATTGTTGATTCTACTTCAACCGGCGTGTACGGTACTACTATTGTTGTATCTGTACTATCACTGCCATCTGCAACATCTACAGTTGTTGTTCTCGGCGGAATAACATAAACAAACAATTTTGCTGGTGTACCGAGCAATGCTTTCTTGATTAAGTCTACGCTCTTATCACTGAGGTTATCTGTTGGAATTTCAGATTCATCGGTAATAGTATAAGTCGTAACTTTATCAGTTGCAGCGTTCTCATCATTAAGAATCATTGCACCGACGCCGCGTCCACTTCGAGTGATAGCTGTTGTGGACTTTGTTTTAAAAAGTATTTCAATAATAGGGCGTCCCAATTTAGCCATATTAATCATCTCCTCCGTTTTCAATCAGAAATTGAATAAATTCTGAAGGGTCAAGTAGCAATTTCTGCCTTTCCTCTTCCTTAGGTTCATAATTTGAAGGTTCATTAAAATAAACGCTTTGCGGCGTCTCTTTATTCAGTTTGACTTCTAAGTTCTCCATAAGGTCGTACTCTAAACCTTCATATTCATCACTTTGCACATAATCAGTAAAATCAAGAGCAAATTCATAGTGCAGAATATCGTCAACGATATAGGTATTTGCGTCTTGCACTGTTATATACCGTGTATTGCCTATGGTTTCAATTTCCAAACACGGCATTATTACTCTTGTAAGTGCGTCCGAAATATCCCAAAGGTCTGTGTGTTTGATTTCAGCGTGATTGCTTGGAAACAATATCACTTGAATATCAACATTTATGACCCACTGGAAATAAACTTTGTCCCAGTTTATTTTACGTGGCTGAAGTTCAACCCAGACATACGATTCATTCGACTTGCTGATGTAATTGAAATGTACTTTATACGGAAGTTGTGCTTTTTCTTGTATCAGCTTTACAAAAGCCTTTCTAATATCTGTCGCCGTTATCATCTCAATCACCCGTTAAATATCGAATTTAAAATAGCCTTGCCGTCCTGTTGAATACTCGCTTTTGATTCTTCAAGAGCTTTTTTCAGCATATGACGACCAGGCACTACTTTGCCAGTAAACTTGCCGTGAATTTTAACTCGATGTCCTTTTTCTACAAAAATGCCATAATGGACATTATTATAAATTGTCACTGAATTATCATTAGCCGGTGTCTGCTTCCAACTGCCACGCAGCAATCCTGTATCAACAGGCGTATGTTTCATGGCACGACTTCTGACCAACCCAGCCTCTTTAGCAAGAAATTGCCTTTTAGCATTCGGAATTTTAGCTGCTGCTTTTTCAAGCGTATTTGCCAACTCATCAAGACCCTCAATCTTAAACCCTGCCATTCAATCACCACCATGAAAATGAGAATAAAATGGGAGCAAATACAAAACGTATTAGCGTTGCATTGCCTCCCTTTGTCTTCTCATACTAATTTCCTTATGTGTGACGTAATTGAAAGAAGTGCCAGCTACAAGTTTAAAAGTCTCGCCTTCATGCACTACGTCCACAACATCGTTTTCCTCAATTACAATTTCAGGGTCACAAGTCAATCTAAAATCAAGACTTATACCCTGCGCTCTGTCATCTTGGTCTGCTCTGATGTCCTTATACTGACTTAATTTACAAGGCAAATCTTCGATTACGACTTGAAATTTATAGTCAGTTGCTCCGGTCTCTTCTTCAGTAACTTCGACGCTACGATAAACAGTGGCAACGTCTTTATACATAACATCGAGCAGTGCTTTCTTCAATCTCGCAACTGGAATTTTCATTTGAAAATCACTTCCACAATCGCATAAACAAAAGTTGCAACTATTAGCAGTGCAAATACTTGATTATCACTCATCACCGCGACACCACTTTTCTGTAAAGATTTAATCGTGGCTTGATTGAATCAAAGTCCAAGTCTGAAAGCAATCCAATATTATCTGGTGCAGTCGTTGACTTTATTGAGCCGGTATAAAATTTGAAACTGGTGTCGTCCATCTTGATTTCCGATAGCGGTAAAACTGTTGTGTCACTTTCCATATTTTCCGCTGCGGCTTCCGCGTCAGATAATCTTTTAAGCACCAAGTCCACACAAGTGTAGAGGAGAGCGTCAGGAAAATCATCGCGATGACAATAATCAAGAATGTCAAGCACCAGCTTCTCAATCCAAAACGATATAACATCAGGATTCAGTTGTTTCTCCGGCGTTAGCTTTATTACTCTCGCCGTTATCAATGCTGCTGCTTGCTTTGCTCTTAACGGCGGTCTTGGTAACGGGCTTGTACCCATCATTTCTGTAAATGGCTTCATACATTTTCACCGTTGCCCTTATAGTTCTTTTACCGTTAGTGTATTCTTTGAACTCTAACATTTCGCTCACCCTTTCAATCAAGGAGTAAGCAGTGCGAAGGCTTTAGGTTGAACGATTGCAAAGCCCATTCTCATAGTAACCTTGAGACCTATCATATCGTTTTCTGCAAGGCTCATAGGCTTACCGTCTGACATTGTGACATTTTGAAGTGTGGCTTCTCTGAGAATCTCATATTGCAGCTCTTCGCGAATACCTACAACAGCATATTTCCACTCGCCACCAATGCAAAGTGCCTTTGTGCTGTCCCAACTATTAGCGCGATTGAACTCCACAGGCAATGAATAAAGCGTCTTACCGTTGACACCTTCAACATAGAGCTGGTTGCCGTCAGCGTCTCTGAGCTTCCTGAGCTGATTCTTGAAGTCGAGACCTGCTACAAATCCATCGCAATCGAAACCGGATTTCTCAACGGCAGCCATTACGTCAGAAATATCAAGGTCAACTTTTGGATTAGTACCAACTGCGATTGCTTGACTTGAAGCTGTTGCTACGCCATAAACGCTGTCAGTAAAAGGTGAATTTACGCCGAATATACAAGCCTTATCAATGGTTTCATAGAAAGCCTCTGCAATGTAAGGTCTGAGATTGCCAAACACATCAATAGTCGTATCATTCATTTTCTCTCTTGAAACAGGAATGATAACTGCTATTTTCTGAGCTTTCAATTCTGGGAACGTCCACTCTGCTACTGACGTGCCAATTCGGTCAGTTTCACCGACCCAATAAGCTCCAACGCCCTTACTCATAACACTGAAAGTTTTGTTGTCACTTTCCATAGCTTCGACTTTAGAAAGTCTCAAAATACTTGACCCTCTAACTGCCATTCCGATAATTTCATCTGAAATAATGTTAGGCACGAAGCCCTGAAGATTATCCTTCAAATAAGTAGTATCAGCCATAATAAATACATCTCCTTAAATCTCTATAATTTTAATGCCATACTCGATAGCACAAGTATGCTCAATCCGGCAACCGCGATAATTCTCCCAGCCTTTAACAAAGACCACTGCGTCTGCGCCAGCCATAAGTTCAAGACTTTTGCCAAGAAACCACAGCGGTTTTGCGTCGTGAGGTGCCTCTTGGAAAAATGAATCAATAATTTCAACTTTTTCCTCAAAACAGCTCTTAGCAACCATTACAGCCTTTTTGCGTTCTGCAAGGATTTGCTCATCTGTCTTGTCTCTCATCGGCTGACTTATGAAAATTTTCTTTTTCATCGTTCTATCCTCTCTTGACTTGATTATCCAGAATTGCTTTCATAAAACTGCCTTTGACGCGCTCATTGCCGGTTATCTGAGTACCTTTGCCACCGGCAGCTTGAGGTGCTTTGCCTTTGAGCTTTTCATTCACACCTGCTTCAATCGCCGACTTGTATTCCTTTTCAAATGTCTTGATTCTTTCAAGTGTACTTTCATTATCATCAGCAATAAGGTACTCCATAAACTGCACAGGAATTTTGCGTTCCGCAAGGACTTTTGTCATCTCAAGCATAAGCTCTTTGCGTTGAAGTTCCTTTTCCTTGATTTCAAGTTCCTTACGACCGTTTTCAATTTCAGCTTTCTGGCGTTCCTCATCTGACAGCTTGGAAAGCCTTTCGGCTTCTTTCTTTTGTCGCTCAATTTCTTTTTGATGTGCAGCTTCGCGTTTCTTCAAATCTGACTCCCACGCTTTTTGCGCCTTTGAAATAGCCTCATTAATTTTGGCGTCAATATCGACTTCAGGCTTATTATCGGTCTGTTTATCTGCGCCTTCGTTGGTGTCTTTAGTTTCAGGCTGCGGCGTAGTCTGCTGCTGTTGTTGTCCTTCTGCTGCACCTTCACCGCCATCTGCAAATCGTTGAATATCAAACATTTTCTTTGACCTCTCTTTCTCTAATGTATGACATGAAATCTAATACTTCATCAACATCTCTGAATTTTCCAATGCGCAGATTATTATTCGTGTCTTTAAAGACAAAATTCTGCTGCTTAATATCGAAATTACCATCTTTTGAAAGTTCGTAATGACCACTGAACTTTGATTCACCGCGCTTTATCGCGTCATACAATCCTGCTTTGATTGCTTCTTGCGCTGTGAAATATTCCAGCTCATTTGTTATCATTTCAAAATTCCTCCTAAATTTTTACTGATTATGATTATTTTTAAAAGCAGTTATGAATATTTATACAGTGCTTGTAGTTGTTGTGGTATCACTATCATCAACCCAATCAGGCAAATCATCTATATAACTCGGTCTATAAACCGTGTCGAGATTGAAGGTCTCAATCAACCAGCCATAGCCGCGTTTATAGAAGATGTCTTTTGCAAATGTCCTAACCGTGCGGTGGTTCGTGCACTTGCCAAGTTCCTCAAACAACTGTGCCCATTCAGAAGCATAACTGCGATTAGCGCAGCTTTTCATTATTGTCTTTAATCCTTCCAGCTCATTTACAAGCCCTTCTGTTAAGGCTTTTATCCACTCGTCAACAAAAGTATTATGCAGCTCAGTTGTTTCACTGCTGCCGCTGCCTCCACCATCACCTTCATTACTTTGTACTATGTAGAACGCTTGCAGGAAAGTCATATCAGCTACCATCATTATCTCTTCAAGGACTTCATCAAGTACAAATAGCTCACGAACATCATCAAAGCCTGTTGGCTTATCAAAACTGTACGACATTTCTTGCCACGGTTCTAACAACTCTTGATTTTCATATTTGATTCTGGAATGTATGTCAAAGGCAATGACTTTATCAAGCGTCTTGTTGACTTGAAGGCAAAACTCCTCATCTCGATTGAGATATTTTTCAAGTGCCTCTCGAAGTTCTGCAAACATTTGAGTAGCTCCGCTTGGCGATATGGATTGCAAGTATTGAAGTCTGACTTCCATTTCTGCAAATGTATACATTAAATTTCACCCTTCAACTGCGAAAAACTGAGAATATCAACTTGCTTTACATCAAGTCCACTTTTCAAGGTTTTCTCCTCATCTTCCAAATCTTTCTTTATAGAAATAGGCTTCGGTCTGTAGATGGTAAAAGTTTCTATCTTTTGTGTCCCGTGCTTTGATGTGACCAAACAGCTCACCAAATAACAATACATTTGCATATGGATAACCGCCTTTCTACCAAATAGAAAAGCACACCGCGATGGTGTGCTATGTTCAATTAGCATATTCAGTTTTTAGCGTTCAATTACGCCCATTGGGCTTTGTTAGGTAAATCGTACTTAAAAATGATTTTTTTCATGCCTTCTTTTACAGCTTTATTAATATAGGCAAATCTGTCTTGATGTCCATCAAGACCCATAATAGCACCTTCTTTTTTAAGCTGTTCCATTACTTTGTCTTCTTCGTTAATAGCCCATTCCAACAAT
>CAJODU010000063.1 GCA_905233325.1 uncultured Selenomonadaceae bacterium | reverse complement strand
CTTTTCTTCTGCATACACTGCTTAAATGTATTGGTTATCAGGTGATTAAATGCTTAGTGTATGCAGTGTAGGCATTTTATTAAATTTAAGAATTAAAAAACGAGGAAGACCTGTTGGAGCCTTCCTCGATTATAGGATTTTTATTTAAGAGGATCAATGACCTGTTTCGCCATTATTTTTATTTTTGTTTTAAAGAGTTCTATGTCTTTTAGTCTTACCAAAAGCCGTATCCTATGACGGCCTCTTTTGAGTTGTCTGAAAATTCAAGGTTGATAATCCAATCATGAAGGCCTTCTCTGCACTTTGGTGTGCGACCTCCATCTCCATAACATGCCTGAAAACAATAGCGATGTTCCTCAAACATTAGCCAGCGTGGGTCCATCTTGGATTCATCGGCCTTCACTTTCTGTTTGACGCTATCAATAAATGCCTGAGAAGGGATATTGTCGAATTCAATATGAACCTTATTAAACAAGTCGCCATGACAATCAATGACTGGATCTTCTTCAAATCTTATAATTCTATAATTGGGAAGCGACATCTCCATAGCGTCTTCCAAAACAGCTTTGTCGTCAAATTCTGTATGATGTGGTATCAGAGAACAGCCCACATAAAGTATCGTGATAATGCAGCACGTAATGATTAACTTCTTATTTATAATGTTAGTGACTGATGAAATTTGTTTCATACTCTTTGACGGTGACTTGCTCTATGTGAGGCTTTAAATTTTTCAAATCACCTTGACGCCAGCGTAATTCACCGTCAACATCAGTCAAACGGGCATCAACGGCAGGGTGAGCAAGAAGTGCTGCCTCTACCGCCGAGGCAAGTCTTGTTAAATCAGTTTCAGGTGAAAGATGTATAGTGACATCACAATGTACGCCGTAACCTTCCTCAAGTTCATTTCCCCAGATATAATGTAATTCTTGTATTGGAGGCAAAAAATGAGTATCGCGTTTTGTTCTGATTTTGGTGTCTTCACGTTGAGATAACAATTCAGCAATACCGGCAGGTGTCCTGCCTTCGTAAACAATGTTGAAGTTGAGCTCCAAGTCGCGACATTCGGAGAGAAGGCGCACAATGCTCAGACTGTCGCCGCCCGCCTCAAAGAAGTCCTCAGCCGCACTCACTCGTTTCATACCCAACGCCACAGCAAAGCCTCTCGCAAGTTCAGCCTCCACCTCATTCGACGGCTCCACATATTCTTTGGTGCTTTCGTGAATCTCCGGCAAAGGCAGGGCTTTTTTGTTGAGCTTGCCGTTTTGATTGCGAGGTATGCTGTCAATTTGAATAATGGCGGCAGGAACCATATAGGGCGGCTTTCTTTCGCGAATGAAGTTTGCAAGGGCGTCCTTGTCGATAGGCTCATCAGCTACAACGTAAGCGGCGATAAATTGACCGCCGGCAGGATTATCACAGGCAATAACCGCCGCATTATTCACAGGCGGGAAGTCGTGTACTACACTTTCAACCTCAGCAAGCTCAACACGGAAACCGCGAATTTTGACTAAACCGTCACGACGTCCCGCAAAATCAATATTGCCGTCCATACGATAGCGAACAATGTCACCCGTGCGGTAGGCAGTCTCGTAACCCCTTGCGTCACTGAAGGGATTTTTCACAAAGACTTCAGCGGTCTTTTCAGGTCTGTTCAAATAACCGCCTGTAACTTGCTCACCGGCAACCCAAAGTTCACCGAGCGCACCTGTCGGAACGCGGCGACCTGCCGAATCAACTATATAAATCGCGGTGTTATCGTTCGGCACGCCAATGGGGACATCAGTCATGTATTCCGTCATGCTGTATTGAGTGATAGATATTGTCGCCTCCGTCGGACCATATTCATTGACGAAGATATAAGGATAAACCGGCTTGAAAGGTACGAGTTTTTCACCGCCGCCGACGATATATTTAAGTGAAGGGCAATTCATAGTCAGTGCAAATTGACGACCGACTTGGCTTGGTAAATCTGAAATTGAGACATTGTGCTTGTTGATAATTTCAGCAAGAGCGGGCAGATCTAACTTCTTCTCTTCGGGAATGATAACAACCGCCGCGCCGACTGTAAGCGCAGGATACATATCTGTCAGCGATCCGTCAAAACCATAGCTGTTGTAGCAGGTGATGCGGGTCTGAGGAGTAGGTGCAAAAAAATTTCTATACCAGGCGGCATAGGCTATGAGATTGCGGTGAAGAAGACGGACACCTTTTGGAACGCCTGTAGTGCCGGAAGTGTAAATCAGCAGGAATAAATCTTCAGGCTGCGGCGACTGAATTTTTTCAACGTCAACAGGTTCGGGCAGTTCGGCAATTTTTGAAATGCAAAGAGTTTTCCCCGTGAAGTCCGTGAAATTTTTCAAACGAGGTAAAAGAACGTCATCAACGATAATAATTTTTGCCGCTGCGTCTTTCGCCATAAAATTTAATCTTTCGTCGGGATAATTCGGATCAAGCGGCTCATAAGCACAGCCGGCTTTCAAAACACCAAGCGAAGCAATCACCATAAATTCAGAGCGATTAATAAAAACGGAGACGACATCACCACGCCCCAAGCCTTGCCTTGCAAGCTCATTCGCCAAACGATCGGAGAGATTATCAACTTCAGCGTAGGTATAGGCTTTGTCTTCGTAAATCACAGCTATGTTATCAGGCATTTCGGCAGCTTTTTTGCGGAATTGATCGACGATTGTGGCAGTGCGGTCGTAGTCGCGAACAGTTTGATTAAAGCTGTCCAGAGTTTTGAGGGTCTCGGTTGAAGTGATTTTAACTTCGGAGAGATGTTCGGCTTTTGGAAAACTAAAAAGTATCTCACGCCAAGTCAGAACCATAGTATTGATAAATTCCTCAGAGTAGAGAGAATAAGCATATTCAATCGTCAAATTATTTTGAGTGAATTGAAATATCAGAGCAACGTCCTCTGAATCTTTGTTGCAAATTGCAAATTCAGCCTCACAATTCTCATCAATCAAGCCTTCAACTTCTTCAACGAGAGTTGTCGGTGCAGTCTCATTATTCCAATCAAGTTTCAAGGGCAGCCAAGTCTCTTTCGACTTGATAAAAAATCCTGTTTCATTTGTGCCGCTGTATACTCCAAGCAAGTAAAAGACACTCGCCGCAGCTTCTGAAATGTTGGCGGAAGACTCAACAGCAAGCGAAAATGTTTTATAATCAGCAACAAATTCCTCATGCTTATCAGGCGGCAAACAATCGGGCATATCGTCCGCAAATTTTTTTACAGTTTCAGCCATATACTCAATCCTCTCTAATTATTTTTTATTCAACAATTCAGAAATCATAGAGGTATCAACCTTCAAATCATTCATAATATCAGTGATTTTTTGAGTGAAACGTTTCATTGAATCACGAGAGTAATATTTTATGTCATAATTAAGTACAAGAGCAAAGGTGCCGTCGTCATGTGCATTGAACTCAATATCAATAATATTTTCAGCTACATTAATTTCATTAGCCGGAAGTTCCTCAAAAGTTACTGATGAATTGCCAAGTTTCATTTCGCCGCGTCTGCCAATCGCACCCTTTTGAAGAATGAAACAAGCACATTTATCTTCAAGTCCTTCATCATAGACAACATCAAGACTTTTGCGATATTTCAAACCTTCTGCAATTTTAGCCTCCAAGCCGGTGAGAAATTCAGCGACAGAAATATCCTTTGAAAAATCCCAGCTTATTGGGAATTGATCCAGCATGAGACCCATTAAACGACGTTCGGCAGGTGTAATACGTCCGTTATGCACCCAAGTCATTACAGAATCATCGGCACCGGTGAGACTTGCAATAGAGAGCATAGTGGCCGCCATGAAGAAAGTATTTTCGTTGAAAGATTTATCCTTGAAGAAGGATTTATCAATATTTGTGAAAGGTGTTTCAAGCTCATGCTCCAAGCCGTCACTTGGATTGCCTCCGTCCATAGGCGGCAGATGTTTATTTTTATCGAAGGCAGCAAGTATATTTTTCCAATATGCACGTCCCTCAGCTAACTGCTCATCAGTCAAGTTGGCTTCTTCTAAAATATAATCAGAATAATCGGTGTTTAGACTTTTATTTTGAGTGTTGATTCCTTTTACATATCGCCTGTTCAATTCCCGCCAGAAAAGTATTATAACTGCCACGCCGTCCATAATGGCATGATAAAAATCCATATACAAATAATTAACTTTAGGGGTTTTGATAATGTAAATGCGATAAAGTGCATGATCTATGAGCTTGAATGGCTCCATAAGTTCAAGTTTACGCTGTTCAAAGCCTTCCTCTGAGAGGCTTTCGACGTAAACTTTTTTGATTTCGCCATCAAATCTTTGACAAATATCTCCGGTTTCGGGATCAAATGCAAGCCTTGTCCTGAAAATATCATAAGAATTAAGAAGATCATTCATTGCCTCAGCAAGACGATCCAAATCTATAGAATTATCAAGTTCTGCAAGTGCACCAATATTCATTATGGTGGATTCTGCCTTTTGGAAGTGAGTATCAACCATCATTCTTTGAACCGGACGCAGCGGGTAAAATATAGTTTTAGCAGTTTCATCTTTACGTTGAATAATGGTTACGATATTGTCGTAGCGAGTTGCTTTGAATACTTCCATGACTTCCTTTGAAGGATAGAGAATTTTGAGATCGCCGCCCTGCTTGGTCATTAATTTCTTCGCCAAAAACAAAGAACGCAAACCGGCGGAGGAGATGTACTCCACTTGTGAGAAGTCCAACAACGCCTCTTTCATACCTTTCACAGAATCAGCAAAAGCTGTGTCAAAGTCTTTGGTCTCAAGTGTGCTGAGATCTCCCATCAACGTTAAGGTAATGGTTGAGCCGTTGACTGTTGAATCAATTTTAATTGCCATTAATTAATACCTCACTTTCATTGCTTGCCGTTATATCGCAAGCCGAGCATTGTTATATCATCTGATTGCTCGGCGTTGCCTGCAAATTGTTTTATATTCTTTAATACTTCAGAGAGAATTTCCTCAATGCTATGTTTTGGGGGCATTGTATTCAGAGTAAATTTGATTCGTGGTTCTGTGAATTGTTTGCCCTCTTCATTCATTGCCTCAGATACTCCGTCAGTATATAGGAAAATCACGTCACCTTCCGAAAGATCAATACTCTGCTGCTCAAATGGCTGCTCAATGAGTCCGAGCATAGATCCTTTTTTCATTTTCAGAAATTCATATTTTCTGCCATGTTTCCAAAGTGGTGGACAATGCCCGCCGTCAGCATAGACAAAATGGCCGTTGCTCAAGTCAAGTATACCCACGAAGACAGTCACAAACATAGCCGCATCATTATTCTGACAAAGCCGCTCGTTGGCACTTTCCAGGGCAGCCGCTAAATTTTCCGGCTCCTTTGTCATCATAACACAATTTTTGAGGATAGTTTGAGACATAGCCATAAATAAGGCAGCGGGGACACCTTTTCCACTCACGTCGGCTATCGTTACCACCAAGTGATCATCATCAAGCATATAGAAATCATAGAAGTCACCGCCGACGTCTTTTGCCGCATTCATTGAGGCATAAATATCAAATTCATTTCTGTCAGGAAAGGCATTTTCTGCACAAGGCAGCATATCTGACTGAATTTTAGCCGCGACCTCAAGCTCAGTGCGATTACGTTCTTCCTTTGCCGCTGCTTGTGCCAAGTTTTTAGTGTATTCTTTGAGTTCATCAGTCATTGCATTAAAACATATTGCCAAATGTTCAATCTCGTCGCCGGTTTTAATTTCCAGTTTCTTGTCAAAATTACCGCTTGAAATTTCCTTGACACCGTCGGCAAGTTTACTGATAGGACGAGTCAGTCGTGCAGACATATATTTGCTGCCAAAGAATAGGAATATCAAAACAGGAATCAAAAATACCGCTGAATTGGTCATTGAGTCAATAAAGACCCCGTGCAAAATACCCTTAAAATTTTCCATTTCACCATGTATATCACTTTTGACTTTTTCGACAGAGGTGACAATCTCCTCATTATCAATCAAAGTGCCATAACTCCAGCCTATAGTTTTCATAGGTGCAAAGGCAAGATAATAGACCTCATCTTCATACTCAATGGTCATGACACCGCTTTCTCCGTCAACCATTCTCTTTGCGGCTTCTGCGACATTAGGATTGGGATTTTGCCTTAAATCCATATAATCAGGAATATCTGCCAGCAATCCTTCTTTTTCAGTGGAAATCACTATATCTCCTCTGTCGTCAATTACAAAGTGACATATATCAGTATCTTTCGCAATGGAATCCGTAACGCTCTTGGAAATAGCATCTATACTGTAACTCAGACCCGTCACTCCGGCAAATCCGTTTTTATCAAAATAGGGCATAGCACAAGACAAATCCAAATGTCCTTCACCGTCATTATAGACCACATTAAAAGTTGGCTTATTGACTTGTTGTCCCAATTTATACCAAAGCCGCTCTCTGGGATCATATTCATTGACGAAATTCTCCCGCACTTCTCTTGAGGCGAAGGCTGTTTTTATCTCTTCATCATCGGGAATCACGTCCATACAGATCATATACCCATTCTTGGAACCGGCATAAAAATAAGTATGATAGCCGCTGTAAGATTTACCCATAGACACAAGAGTATCAGCAAAATTACTCGCTAAATCAATCTCCCGCTGTAAATCGGCGTCTATACCCTGCCTCATCATTTCAGCACTGTAGTGTATATAAGGCTCATCGGAGAAAATATCAATATCTTGGCGGGTACTCGGCAAAAGACGCGGATTGTAGTATTGAGGCGAGGATAATATATGTGACATACTGTCTGCCATATATTCAACGTCTTCACCGATAATGGTCAGCTCTCTGTCAAGATGCTGTGCCTTTGCCTCTGCCACTTCTTTCAATCTCAATTTAGCCTGCTCTTCAGCATAGCTGCCCATACTTTCCGACAAATAATTACTCATAGCATTTTCTTGCTCTGTTACTGCATCTTGTGCAGAATAGAGAGCATAAAATGTCACTATGCCAATCGCCAAAAGAGTAGCCAAAACGCCTACTAACACCAAGAATAATACTCTTGATCGAATTGATAACTTCATATACCTCACCAAAACTTATAGTTTGCTTATTATATCACATTAATTTAACCAATTCTATATATCTGCGATATTTTTAATTGACTTTACCTTTCAATTTCGTTAAAATATTTTCAGCGTTCAAATGGAAGATAAAACAAATTTCTCAAGAATCTGCAACTTCACGAATGAGAAATTTATGATAAGGAGCAAAAATTATGTCCAACGAACTTGAAGGCAATGTCATTCTTGTCATTGATGATGATGAAATCAACTTGCAAATGGCAAAGATGATCCTTGAAAAAAAATTGCCATGCCGCGTGATAACCTGCGACAATGGGATTCAGGGTATTGAAATTATGAAGAGGCAATATATTCGTCTCGTTCTGCTTGATATTGTTATGCCCTTCTTTGACGGTATTCAGACTCTTGAGAAGATTCGCCAAGACCCGCAGCTCAAAAATATGCCGGTTATCATGCTCACTGCCTCGACATCTAAGCAGCACATTGCAAAGGCTATCCTTCACGGCGTCAAGGACTATGTAAAAAAGCCCTTCATGCCGGATGAGCTGGTGGAGCGAGTGGGTAAAAAACTGGGTCCAATCACTAATAAGTCAAAGTCAACTCTTTTGCTGATTGATGATGATGATGATGATCGCAAGCATATTCATACCGTACTTGAGAATAATCTGCCTCACGAGGTTATAAATGCCTCTTCCGGAATTGACGGTATGGAGATTCTTCGCAAGCAGAAAGTCAACCTTGTGATTGCCAGTGCAGAAATGCATTTTATTAATGGTTTCAGGATTGTTGATTTTATGCAGAGTGACGCGAACTTGAGAAAAATTCCCGCTTTTCTCACGACCTCTTCAGATGATCCCGATATTCTGAAAAAAATTGAGACCTCCGGTGCGAAGGGTTACTTGAAAAAGCCTGTTGTTGATTCGGAATCACTGTCACCTTTGATAGAGTTTCTAAAAATTAACAAATAGACAATTTGGAGAATAGAATGATGTATTTTTTTATTAAAAATTGCCAAAATGAGGAATGATATAATTTATGGATTGGAGAGAAGATTTCTCAAACAAATTAAAAAAATTTTTACAGGAGGATCAATTCATCTCTGACGCTCCTATGAGCGAACACACGACTTTTAAAATTGGCGGTACGGCTGATATGTTGATTTTTCCGTCGAGTATTGAGGACGTTGTCAACATTTTAAAACTCATCAACGAAATGCAAATTCCTCTGACGATTCTCGGCAATGGGTCTAATGTCCTCGTCCGTGATAAGGGTATTCGCGGTGCTGTGATTAAATTTAACGGCAAATTTGCACAGATTCGTCGCGAGGAGACAAAACTGATCGTCGGTGCCGGTGCCAAACTCAAAGACGTATCCAACTTCGCCGCGGACAACAGCCTCACCGGTATGGAGTTTGCCGTCGGTATACCCGGCAGCATTGGCGGGGCGGTTTATATGAATGCCGGAGCTTACGGCGGCGAGATGAAAAATGTTATATCCAAAGTCCGTGCTGTCTCTCAATCAGGTCAGCTTGTGGAGTTTAACATTGATGCTCTTGATCTGGGCTATCGCCGCAGTATCTTTCAGCTCAACGGTTATGCTATTTGTGAGATAGAATTGCAGCTTGCAGAAGGCGATTCTCAAGCCATTCATCACGATATGGACGACTTTACACAGCGCAGAGAAAGCAAACAGCCGCTTGAGTATCCCTCAGCGGGCAGTACATTCAAGCGGCCGGAAGGTTATTTTGCCGGAACTCTCATAGATCAAACGGGATTGAAAGGTCTCAGAGTCGGTGATGCAATGGTCTCAACCAAGCATGCGGGTTTTGTCGTCAATGCCGGTCACGCCACCGCTGCTGATGTTTTGGGTCTCATTGAGGAAGTCCGTCGTCGCGTTTACGAGGCTCACGGCGTCACACTCAACCCTGAAGTTCGTATCATTGGTGAAGGCTAAAGTTTGAACTTCTGCACTTCTTTTTGAAGTTCGTTCGCCATTTGTGCAAGACTTGTAGCGGCGTTGGCAATCTCATGGACAGAGGCAGTCTGTTCCTCCGTTGCCGCACTGACAGTCTCAGCCTCTTCAGCAGATGATTTACTCGTCCCCTCAATGCTCTTGATGTGACTGACTATCTGCTCACCGTTGGCAGCCATAGAACGAATGGCGGCGGAAATATCCTGCACCTGCGCGGAAACTTGCTCAACAATATCAATGATCTTACGGAGTGCACCACCCATTGAGATGATATTCTCCGTGCCGACATGCACTTCCTCACTGCCACGCTCCATATCTTCAATGGCCTTTTCGGTGTCCTCTTGAGAGACTTGAATCAAATCCGAAATTTTTTGAGCTGCATCACGAGAGGATTCGGCGAGTTTGCGAACTTCATCAGAGACAACGGCAAAGCCGCGACCATGCTCACCGGCACGCGCTGCCTCAATAGCGGCGTTGAGAGCGAGGAGGTTGGTCTGCTCGGCAATACCGCTGATAGTGTCGACAATCTGCCCGATCTCCTTGGAACTCTCGCCCAACTTCGCCACTGCCTCCGTCGTCTTCTTTGAGGATTCCTCGATTGATTTAATTTGAGCGATTGCCTCTTCAAGAGTTTTACCGCCTTCGCGTGCTACGTTGGAGGCTTCTTTACTTTGTTCTGCCGCAATATCTGCGTCCGCCGCTATGGTTTTGATAGTCTCATTGAGGTTGTTGATTGCCTCAGAAGTTGCATTTACTGCGTCAAGCTGCATGTTGGTGCCTTCAGCAACTTTGACTATCGACTGTGCCACCTGATTTGCTGCAAGAGCTGATTGATCTGTTGTGGTATTGAGTGCCTCTGCGGACGATAATAATGATTGTGCATTGTCACTGACGGACTTCATGACCTTAGATACACGGTGCCGCATTTCTCTCAGTGCCGCTCCTAAGGAACCCAGCTCATCATCAGAGGTAATCTGCTGCGGACGCTGGCGAAAGTCTCCTTCTGCAAGATTGTGTACTTCGTTCATCATAATACCGAGCGGTGCCATAACTTTGTTGACGGTTATCAATATACCAGCGAAGATCATTATCAAGATAAAGAGCGATATTCCCGCCATTATTTTGAGCATATTCCCAATCGGTGCAAATAATTCATCTTCATAAGCCAAGGTTGCCATACCCCAGCCGGTTGAGGCTATGGGATTGTAGAAGGCTATCATATCGTCGCCGTCTTTTGATGTAAATTTATAGACACCTTCCTGACCGGAGAGCATTAACTTGCCAAGTTCAATGATTGCCGGATCGCTGTCCTCGGAGATTTTCTTCTTCATAATTGATTCTTTATCTGGATTGACAATATAAGTACCCTCTTTCGAGACAAGGAGACTGTAGCCCTTCTCACCGAATTTGAGAGCCTCCACCTTATCCATCACCGATTGAACATAGATAGCGGCTAAAATACCGGCACTGTATTGTCCTTGAGCATTTTTGACGAGTGCAACCGAATTGACGATAATCTTACCCGTCGCTTGAGATATAACAGGCGAAGTCATAAATGATTCCTCTTGAGCACTAACCATGCGCTTATACCAGGCTTTCTCGGCATTGTGCATGAGTTTGTAGCCATTGTGAGTGTAGCCGTGAGTATCACCGCTGCCGTCCATCGCCGCCCAGCTCACACTGTCATATACACCGGGGTACTTTTTGTCCATAAGATCAAGGCGGTGAACATTGTTTTGATTGAGTGAGTCCACATTCATAGATTTTGCGGCAACATTCGAGGCGGCGGCTTGGGTCTCTAACATTCTTGTATCAAGCCAGCCGGATATGGTATCGCTGACCTCTTTGGTGTTGCTCATGCTACTTGTGATGATCTGTTCCTCGAAAGTCGATCCCATGTAATTGAAAATCACACCTGACAAGATTAATAGACCTATCACGACAATCGGCAGGACGAGCATCAAGATTTTACCTTTGACGGTCTGCACATTCATTACTAAAACCTCCCAACTGATCTAAAATTGTTGTTAACATTATATCACAATGTGGAGTAAAAATCTTAATTTTTAGAAAAAAGTTATTAATCTGTCAAAATCGGTGAATTATCAGAGGATTTTTCTTTAACATCGAAAAAATTTTTTAAAAAATGCATAAACATTTCAAAAAAATTTCATATATATAAGGTGGACTTTTTAGAAGTTACAGCCTACTAGTCATATTTATTATTTTTGTCATTTTTTACTGTTCGTCAACCTTTATCTGATTCCTCATTATAAACATCTTTCAATAAAGTTTCTTTCCTAAGCGAATTACAATTACATTTTTTGTCATTAATGTCAATATTTTTAATTGTGTCTATTAAAATCTTACCTATCATTTGAGCATCATCATAAAAAATATCTTTCATCGTTTCGTGTGACCAGGTACCTTTTATACCTTCACCATAATTTACAACAAAGGACAGATTAGCGTAACAAGCACCTATTTCACGTGCAAGATATACTTCCGGAGCAAGGCTTTGTCCA
>CAJODU010000062.1:964-10227 GCA_905233325.1 uncultured Selenomonadaceae bacterium | reverse complement strand
CGTGCGTTGGAACAGGGAATTGTCAATATTTCCATAGCAAATGATAATTATGAAGATCTTGAGACGGCAATGGAAAAACGTTTCGGACTGAAAGAGTGCTTCATCGTTCCGAAGAGTTACGATCTCCAAGCAGTCAAGCAAAATATGGCACGTGCCGGTCTCAACCTCCTTCGTCGAATCGTCTCTAATAATCAAGTTATCGGTATTGCCTGGGGAACTACCATTCGCGAATTGACAAGGTATGCTGAGGCTGAAAAGCTGCCGCAAGTTAATTCTGACTTTGTTCCTCTTGACGGCGGTCCCGAAAATATCAACAGCGAATTTCACGTCAATACTCTCTGTTATGAGCTTGCAAGAGCCTTCGGAGCAAGAAGTCACTATATTTACGCTCCTGCAATTACGAGGACGGTGGAGATTCGTCAAGCAATCGTGCAAGATATTAACTACGAAAAAATTTCCAACTTCTGGGAGAGATTGGACATTGCCATAGTTGGTATTGGCGCACAGGTCAAGTCTTCCAACCTCGTGTGGATGGGTGATTTCGGTCGGGAGGCTATTGAGAGCCTTTACAAGACCGGTGCAGTGGGTGAAATTTGCTCAATCTTCTTTGATATAAATGGTCGTGAAGTACATACTGACTTCAGTGACAGGATTATTGCAGTGAGTCTTGATACTCTCCGCAACCTTAAATACAGCATTGGAATGGCGACTTCAAGAGAAAAAGTACCGGCAATCATGGGAGCCCTCAGAGGGCACATCATTAATGTGTTAATCACTGACGAAATGACCGCCAAAATTTTACTCAATGAGTAAATTTGGATAGATAATTATTTGTCGGGAGGTGAAATTATGCTGCTGTGGCTTGTCGTCGCTGCGGTTACATTCTTCAAACTGTGCTCGGACTTTGGCAATTTAAAAAATTTAGCAATCATATCAGAGATTTGAGACGTGAAGGGCGCGTTGCAATCGGCAGGGCAAAGGGCGGATTTCAAACGGGAGTAGTGATTTTGCTTGTGATTGATGATTATTGCAAGATCATCAAGGGCGAGGTTATGGAAGGCCGCACCGTCTTTGCCGGATTCAAGGAATTTAATATTTTGAACGGTCTGACGCTCTTTGAACTCAGCGACGAACTCTGCAAAGGTCTCAATCTTGATTTTCAGAAGTCTGTGGCGGTGATGAGTGCCAAAAAAGATTATGAAAATTATCAAATGATGCAAGCGGACAGCAGCAATCAAAATGATCAGTAGAATTTTCGCAAATCCCTTCAAAAAATTTTTCTCAAATTAAGGAGTGATTTCTGTGGATGTAATGGTTCAATTTGCTCAAGCCTTCATAGGGCTCTTCAACAAGGGCGGTGAAACGCTTGCAGGCTGGGTCAGCGGAATTATTCCGACGCTTATCGTCCTGCTCGTCGCGATGAATGCGATCGTCAAAATGATTGGTACGGAGAGGATCGAAAAATTCGCAGGTGTTTGTGCCGGCAATCCCATCACCCGCTATATCGTTCTGCCTGTGATTGGTACATTCTTCTTCTGCAACCCGATGACACTTTCACTCGGCAAGTTCCTGCCGGAATTCTACAAACCTTCCTACTATGCTTCAGCTTCCGGCTGCTGCCACACTCTCAATGGTCTCTTCCCACACATCAACCCCGGTGAGCTCTTTGTCTTCCTCGGCATTGCAAATGGTATCACAACTCTCGGTTTCAGCACCGTTGACTTGGCACTTCGTTACTTGCTTATCGGTATCGTGATTAATTTCCTGCGCGGCTGGGTCACGGACTTTACCACCGCCTATGTCCAGAAACAGCAGGGCATTGAACTCAGCAAGCAGCTCAAAAATGCTTAATTCAAGGTGAGAGGTGAAATTAAAATGGCTGATTACAGATCGGTAGTTACCAAAACCAGCAATAGTGGATTTATTGATTATTATTTATTACGACGTGCAAAGCAAAAACAATTCCAAGAACAATACTTCCTATGTTTGCTAGGTTTTGCTTCAAATATTTTACCACAGACATTACAAGTAATTATTTCTTTGCGACGACGTGATTTATTGGCACACTCTGGCGAACAATATTTATGATTTTCATGCTTCAATGTTGAAAATTCTTTACCACAAATCGGACATTTTTTTTTATAATTTCCTTGTTGCCTATTATAATCGGTTGAGCACTTATGCGAACAAAATTTATGATTACTGTATTTGTAAGCTGTGAACTCTTTGCCGCACATCTTGCAAATACGTTTATCAGTATATAAAACTCTTTTCTTGTAAGTTTCAAGGCATTCATTTGAGCAATAAAGATTGCGCCCCATATCGTTAGCTTCAAACTTTCTTCCGCAAACTATGCAAGTAAATATTCTACGTTCTTTGTAAGTTTTTGCGCCATTGATTTTTCCGTGCAAGCTCTGATGTTGGGATTTTGTCAACATAATTAAATTACTGATGTCATTATTCTCTTTGTCAAAATCTATATGATGGATGTCGTAGCCAACAGGTATTTCACCATTAAAATATGTCCAAACGGCACGATGCATACTAATCAATTTAAAATAATGCCCATTTTGATTTTTAGTTCTGCAATAGGTGACACCATTGAATTTTTGATGTGAATCGTCGACAATCTCAACTTTTGGCAAATTATTATTGACTTTGTTAATAAGTTCTTCAACTGCAGCTTTATCTTGTGGAGTTTCAACGGCAGCTCGAAGAATTTCAAAAATTTTTTCTTTATTTTTCATAATAAAATCGCCTCTTTCTTGACAATCAGACAACGAGACGTTAAAATATAAACAAAGACGTCTCGAAAGCTATTAGATTAATTCAACACTAACATTTTAGCTTATCAAGGCGTTTTTTGCAAGCAAAATTTATTAAATTTAAAGTTGGCGAATAATCGTCGGCTTATTATTTTTCATCACTTGCCGGCAATATCGTCGGTCTCGTGATCTTGGCCTGTATCTGCTCATTCCCGTTCCTCTCGCCATTCTTGGGACCAGGTGCCGTCATTGCACAGGTTATCGGCGTTCTGATTGGCGTCCAGATTGGTGAAGGCAACATTCCCCCTCATCTTGCCCTTCCTGCACTCTTCGCCATCAATGCACAGTGCGCTTGTGACTTCGTTCCTGTCGGTCTCGGTCTTGCTGAGGCTGATGCTGAAACTGTTGAAGTCGGCGTGCCTTCCGTCCTTTACTCAAGGTTTATCACCGGACCGATCTCCGTCGTCCTTGCCTGGGTTGCAAGTTTCGGTCTCTATGAGTCTTAATTAATCGTAAAAGATAAAGAGGCAGCGTGTGGAGGTCCCCCAACCATTACACACGCCGCCCGTATCTGAATAGACATTAACCGCATGTTAGGAGGTTTTCTAATGTCCAAAGAATATTATACCACAAAAGTCGTTGAATTGGGAGGTCAGGTTGCAGATTTTATCGCGGCTGCCAAGATGATCATCTTGTTTGAGAATGAGATGAGCAAGAATCTGCCGGAACTTCGTGACGCCTCTGTACTTCACGAGGGCAACAAGCTCGAAGATACCATCAAAGTCGGCGACATCTTCAAAATCGGCTCGGCTGAGTTCAAGATCATCAAGGTCGGCAGTGAAGTCCAGAAGAATCTGATGAATCTCGGTCACATTACAATCAAGTTTGACGGCGGTGCCGGTGAACTCCTCGAAGGCAGTGTTCAGGTTGAAGATAAGCCAATCCCTGCAATCAAAGTTGGCGACGATATTCACTTCATCAAGACGGCCTCTGAAGCTGCCGACAGTTCCTGGCTTGGTCTCAAAGGTAAAACTGCAATCGTTACCGGTGCTGCCAGCGGCATAGGAAAAGCTGTCGCCCAAGCATTTTTGGACAACGGTGCAAATGTTGTCGTCTGTGATATGAATCCCAACGAGCCTGTATTTGACATTCACGAAGGCAGCGGTGAAATGCTCTACGTCGTCACAAACGTCACCCAGCTTGACAGCATTGATAAGATGATCAAGGCAACCGTTGACAAATTCGGCAAAATCGACATTCTCGTAAACAATGCCGGAATTAATATTCCTTGTCTGCTTGCTGATCCCAAAGATCCGCACGGCAAGTATGAAATCAGCGAGAACATCTACGAAAAAGTTGTCAGCGTCAACCTCAAGGGTGTCTTCTTCGTCGCGCAGGCCGTCACCCACGAGATGTTCAAGAACGGCAGCGGCGTCATCATCAATATGAGCAGTGAATCCGGTCTTGAGGGTTCCGAAGGTCAATCCGTTTATGCTATGACTAAAGCCGGCGTCGTCTCCCTCTCCAGGAGCTGGGCAAAGGAACTCGGAAAGCACAATATCAGAGTAGTCGGCGTCGCACCCGGTATCATGGAGGCAACCGGCCTCAGGACACTCGCCTACGAAGAGGCACTTGCCTATACTCGCGGTATTACCGTTGACGATCTCCGCAAAGGTTACAGCTCCACCAAGACCACACCTCTCGGACGCAGCGGCAAACTCACTGAAGTGGCTGATACTGTCATGTTCCTCGCCAGCGACAGAGCAGGCTATATTCACGGCGTCACCCTCAATGTTGCGGGTGGCAAGACTCGCGGCTAAATCCATTCCATTGACATAAACAATCAAAACCTATTGACGCATCTGTAGAGTCGGCAGTTCATACTGTCGACTTTTTTGCTCGTTGAAAAAATTTGTTAAAAATATACATATTGACAAAACCGAAAATATCTGCTATTATATTTGAGCAAGGAGAGGTGTCCGAGCGGTTTAAGGAGCTGGTCTTGAAAACCAGTGATGTCGAAAGGCACCGTGGGTTCGAATCCCACCCTCTCCGCCATTTTTTTATTTATAGAATTTGTGATGAATTAGTGACTATATATAATATTTGTGAAAGTTGGGGATTGCAGTTGGAGACGAAAAATATTATCATTGTTGGCGTTGGCGGGCAGGGTTCATTGCTTGCGAGTAAGATTTTGGGACATTTACTGCTCAATGCCGGTTATGATGTGAAGGTTTCTGAAGTTCACGGAATGAGCCAGCGCGGCGGCAGTGTCATAACTTATGTGAGATTTGGCGATAAAGTTTATTCACCTTTTGTTGATAAAGGCGAGGCTGATTATATCGTATCATTTGAAATTTTGGAGACAGCAAGATGGCTTCCTTATCTCAAGCCTGAAGGACAAATAGTCACCAACACCCAGCAAATTGATCCTATGCCCGTTATTACAGGTGCTGCTGAATATCCTGAGAACTTAGTGGAGAAGATAAAGTCCAAGGGTATCAAAGTCGATGCAATGGATTGTCTGACACTTGCCAAGCAGGCAGGATCGCCTAAAGCTGTGAATATTGTCCTTCTGGGCAGATTGTCGCATTACTTTGATATTGAAGAATCAGCCTGGCAGGAATCATTAAAGGCAAATGTGCCGCCGAAATTCCTTGAACTCAATAAAAAAGCGTTTGAATTGGGCAAAGCCGCTGTCTAATGGAAAAGTCATCTAAAAAATTTAATGAGACTGCCGAACTTGAGGCTTTATTATTTGCGGCAGGTGATCCTCTCTCTAAGGAAAGGCTCGCTGAATTGTTAGATACCGGCGTCGTTGAAGTGTCCGACTTACTCAGACAGCTCGACAAAGACCTCAAAGATCGCGGTATAATACTGCGTGAGACGGCAGCAGGATGGCAGCTTTCAACCAGACCGGAGTATTTTTCCGTCATTGATAAATTATCCTCAACCGTAACTCAGAAACTATCTTCAGCGATGATGGAAACTCTATCAATAATTGCCTTCATGCAGCCGGTGACAAGGGTGGAGATAGAAGAAATCCGCGGCGTCAATGTTGATAGAACTCTTACCAAGCTCACGGAATTTGAATTAATTGAAGAGGTCGGCAGGAAGCCTGTCCTGGGACGACCTATATTATATGGAACGACTGAAAATTTTTTGCAAGTATTCGGAATAAAATCTTTAAAAGATTTGCCTAAAATCTCAAATTAGGCTTTATTTTTTTGAAATTTTTTTGTAAAATATATATCATCAATTCAAAGTGAATGAGTGGAGGATATTTTGTGGATTTAAGCATAACAGAAGTTTTGAAAACTATATTAATAGGCGTCGTTGAAGGGTTGACAGAGTGGCTGCCTATCAGCAGTACGGGACATATGATCCTTGTTGATGAATTTGTAAAACTTGACATAAGCAAACAATTTATGGATATGTTTTTGATTGTGATCCAGCTCGGTGCCATTCTCGCGGTTGTCGTGCTGAATTTTGAAAAGCTGAATCCATTTTCGCCTTGGAAGAGCAAACTTCAAAAGCAGAATACATTTAAATTGTGGTATAAAGTCCTGCTTGCCTGTATACCGGCGGCGGCTATAGGGTTGCCGCTCAACGACTGGATGGAAGAAAATCTGATGACAACGCCGATCGTTGCCACAATGCTTATCTTTTACGGAATCCTTTTTATAATCGTTGAAAATTACAATCGTTACCGTATACCACGTGCAAGAGATATTGATCACCTCGACTATAAGACAGCTTTTCTGATTGGAATGTTTCAAGTATTGTCACTTGTGCCGGGGACTTCACGCTCAGGCTCAACTATACTCGGTGGTATAATTCTTGGTACTTCAAGGCAGGTTGCGGCGGAATTTACTTTCTACCTCGCAATTCCCGTTATGTTCGGTGCAAGTATCTTGAAAATCTTTAAATTTGGATTAAATTTTACAAGCTCTGAAATGCTGATTCTTTTGATTGGTATGGTGACAGCCTTCGTCGTTTCCATCATCTCAATAAAATTCTTGCTGCACTATATCAAGAAAAATGACTTCACCGCTTTCGGTTGGTACAGAATAGGGCTTGGCTTAATTGTATTTATTTATCTGTTTCTGATAGGTGATCCTATTTAATAGTGAGGTGTGAGAATTTGAAAAAAACATTGATCTTTTTTGTTACTGTCCTCCTTTTGATGAATAATGTAGTAAATGCAAAAGAATTGGTAAAAGATAATGTAGAAGATACAATGTTGAAAGAGACAATTCTCGAAGAAACCGCTAAAAAGATAAAAAAAAATAACGATGATGTTAAGAAAACTTTTGAGATTCAACTGGAATATCTTAATACTAATACTGAAAAAAATCGTGATATAAAAAATTACAATGTACATGTATTTCAGCAATTTAAACATATAAAATCACTTGAATTGTATCGCGGACTCACTGTCACAAGAGCAACAGGATACTCAAGATCAAGAAATAAAGGCTGGTTGGACAGTGAGGGCGTTGGCGTAGGTCCTTCATTTATGCTGCGTTATAAGAGACCAATCTCAGGTAAACTTCACTTTGCAGGTGACTTTACCGGCAGTTTGATGTTTTATAACAAGGCTCATCCGGCAGAAGGGCGTGCCTATGGATTTTTGTGGAGAATAGGACCGCGTCTTTTGTGGCAAGCAACCAAAAGAGATGCTGTCAGTTTAGGCTATTCCGTCAGTCACTTTTCAAATGGATTGAGATCCCATAATCCCGGCTACAATGGTATGGGATTTACTCTAAATTTTCAACATAAATTCTAATTAATGGTCAGCTTTTAATATTAACATTTATAAATACTTGAAAATTTTGTAAATTATCATAATTTATAGAAATCAGTGATAAATAATATTTTGTGAGTAGGTGAAAATTATGTTGACAAAAGCACTTTTTAGGGACAGAATACTGAATGAAGAGCGTTTGATTGATTATGGTTTTGAACAGTCCGGCAGTGAATACATTTACAACACAACCATAGCCAAGGGTCAAATGCAGTTGACTGTCAAAGTGTCAAAGGGTAATGAGGTAGATACCAAGATTGTTGACAGTGAGTCCGGTGAGGAATATGTACTTCATCTGGTTGATGATGCGGTTGGTGAGTTTGTCGGCAGCATCAGAGAAGAGTATGAAAATATTATGCGCCGGATTGAGTCTTTCTGTTTCGACAAGGATATTTTTAAGAGCAGCCAAGCGCGTGAGATTATCAAGTATATTCGTGAAAAATACAATGATGAGCTTGAATATCTTTGGGATATGTTTCCAAAGTATGCCGTCTGGCGCAGGAAAGACAGCCGCAAATGGTATGGAATTCTGCTGACTGTCTCTATGGATAAGCTCGGAATGGAAGGCCACGAGATTATAGAGATTTTGGATTTGAGGATTCAGCCGGAAGAGTTGGAAGAAATTTTGGACGAGAGGCGTTACTTCTTCGGTTATCATATGAACAAGAAGAACTGGCTGACGATCTGTCTCAATAACAGTGTGCCTCTTGAAGAAATTTACCGCAGAATTGATGTCAGTTATGATCTTGCCGTGAAGAAAAAATCTCAACATACAAAGTCAGAGAAAAAGTAAACAATTTCAGAGGTAATGTGATGAAAAAAAGTTTTGCGGGATTCATTCCGCCAAATTCCAAAAATGTGCTGGAAATTATCGGTGAAGATTTTAGTTATAATGATGAGACCGAAATAAAAGGCTATTTCCTCCGCATCAATCCAAGTTGCAATTACAACGTCAAAAATGTGGAAGAGATTTTCGAGCCTTCAAAAATGTCAGGAATCCCCTCAGATAAGGTTGATGTGATTGTCTTCAGTGAGTCTGCCTTTGACGCCGTGTCCATTAAAAGATTGACTGCGATCATCGAAAAAGCCGCCGACTATCTCAAGAGTGACGGTATGATGATATTCACTCTCGGCAATGTCAGCTATGCGGACAATATCACTGCTCTTTTGAGAGGTGAGCCGCCTGTCGTCAAGACTACTCTTACTTTTGAAGACCTGCAAACTGCCATCATTAACGCCGGAATGGTTGCAATAAAGGACTTCCGCACTGCTAAAGAGACCGTAGTCAAGCGGGCGTTGGTTGAAATTGCCGACACCGAACTCAATGTCACCCACCACATAGCCTGTGCCATGAAGAAATCAGCGGCGGAGACGTTGAAGAATACCGTGATTCAATCCTATCTCGGCGAAGTGCTTGTCTGTGCTGAAGTCAGAGTCAATGCGGCGAATCGCTTTATGGCGGCAAGTCCGGGGGTTTATGTCCATACCAAAAAATCAGGTGAAAAATTGATTCTGCCGAATGACAGACCATATGACCGCAGGATTTTCATAAATCAGCGTGTTTCCGTCGACTCCACCGCAATGGGTATAAATATGTTCAATCAAATGGTCGCGAGGAATTATCTGCTCATTGAGGAGATGGACGACAATCCCATACTGTGGCGAAAAAAGTACGAGGACACGAACTTCAT
>CAJODU010000062.1:0-859 GCA_905233325.1 uncultured Selenomonadaceae bacterium | reverse complement strand
AGGGATTTTAAGGCTGAGATTGCAAGACGCGAGCCTGTAGTAATATTCTTCGGTGCCTTGAATCGTGACAGAGACTTTTATGAGCTCCTGCCGGCAATAAACAAGATCGCCGGTGACTACGGCGACAATATATTATTCAAGGTTATTGCCAAGACTGAACTTTTCAACACCATTGCGACGCCCAACAAGGTATTCATAGGCAAGAAAGAGGTCTACGACGGGCAATATGTTCCCTATGATGTCTATGAGCAGGAGCTGCGGACTTCCCACATCTCACTTCTGCCGTTGAGGGATAATATCTTCAATCGCTCAAAGTCCGATTTGAAGTTCATTGAGTGTGCCGGCAACGGATCCGTTGTACTTGCCTCTCCGACAGTCTATTCCAACACCGTCAAAGACGGCGAGACCGGCTTTATCTATCATGATGTCAATGAGTTCTACAACAAGCTGAGGTTTTTGATAAATAACAATCAAAAACGCTGTGAGGTGGCGGAAAAGGCCTACGACTACGTTAAGCACAACCGTCTGTTAAGCCAGCACTATGAGGAGAGATGGGACTGGTACAATGAGTTGCTTGCCCGTCTGCCTGAACTTAATGCCGAGACGCAAAAGAGAATAGCCCTCCTGCAAGAGAAGGGTTATGAGGCTTTTGGCGGTTTTGGTGATGTTCAAGAGAAGGTTGAGGTTTTTTAAGTTCCACTCAAAACTTCAGTCTTCAACAAAACACATATAAACCGCGAGCTTGCCCTCTTTGACGGAGATATTGATTATTTTTGATTCCACCCTGTTGCTGATTGCATTGGGTATGGATTGTTTTAAGTCGGCAGATTGAAGCGGCCAGTGAACTCCGTCAATAGTT
>CAJODU010000061.1 GCA_905233325.1 uncultured Selenomonadaceae bacterium | reverse complement strand
CTTCAGATATTTGATTAACTATCTGCGTGGAGCAAATGATAAGAGCCAAGCTGCATAGTGGTCATTTATTTTAAAGTGTTAGTAAAGAGGAGTGAGCAATTTGGCAGAAAATGCAGCTACAGCACTCAGCGGCAGGAGTGTAACAGCACTTGAGAATTTTTCATCAAAAGAGATTAGATTGATCCTGGACACTGCCAAAGAGATGAAGAATATTATTCAGCGTGACATAAAAAAAGTGCCAACCTTGAGAGGTAAGGCAATAGTTAATTTATTCTTTGAGCCAAGCACCAGGACACGCACTTCATTTGAGCTGGCAGGTAAATATCTCAGTGCCGATGTTGTGAGTATCAATACCGCCTCTTCCAGCGTCGTCAAGGGCGAGAGCCTCCGCGATACCCTCTACACCATTGAGGCTATGGGTGTTGATGCGATCGTTATGAGGCACAAGGCAGAAGGCGCGGCGGACTTCGCCTCTCAGGTCGTCAAACCTGTCATCATAAACGCCGGCGACGGTGCCCACGCTCACCCTTCCCAGGCTCTCCTTGATCTCTTCACCATTGAACAGGCAAAAGGTCACCTCGAAGGCTTGAAGGTTGCTATACTCGGTGATATTCTTCATAGTCGTGTTGCTCGTTCTGATATTAACGGTATGCTCAAAATGGGTGTTGAAGTCCACCTTGCGGGTCCGAAAACTTTAATGCCGCGATTTTTGGACATTGACGGCGTTCACATTCACGATAGAGTTGAAGAGGCAATCGAAAATGCTGATGTCATCAATGTTTTGAGAATCCAGCTTGAACGTCAGCAAGCGGGACTTTTCCCCTCAACCAGAGAGTATGCAAGAATCTTCGGTATAAATGATGATCGTCTCAAACTCGCCAAAGATGATGTATTGGTCTTGCACCCCGGTCCGCAGAATAAAGGTCTTGAAATTTCGACAGCAGTGGCTTATGGCGAACATTCAGCCATTCGCAATCAAGTTCAAAATGGCGTGGCGGTAAGAATGGCACTTTTGACATTGACTTTAATAGGCAAAGACAATAGAACGGCGTTGCAGTGAAAATCAGAAAATATGGTCGATACTAAATATGGATAGCATCGACTTTTTTTGTTGATAAAAATTTTTTTCAATAATGTTTGACTTTTTGACTTTTTTGTGATAATATACTTTCGGCAGCGGAAAACTGCCGCTTGACAAAAATTGAATTTAATCTTGAATGGAGTGATATATATGGCAGGAGAAAAATATACAGCCAAAGCGGGTGCGGCAATCCAGGCAGCACAGCAGCTCGCGGCAATGAAATATCATCAGGAATGGAACTCACTGCATTTGATGTCAGTATTATCAAAGGAGCCGGAAGGTCTGCTGGCAACGATATTTGACGATTGCAAGACAGATCTGCCAATGCTCAAAGTCAGCCTTGAGAAAGAACTCAACAAAATGCCGAGTGTCAAAGGGCAAGAGCGACTGACCATGGGTGTTGATATGGCACGTGTTATCGGAAAGGCAAATGAATACGCCGCATCAATGAAAGATGATTATATCAGCACTGAACATCTTTTGCTTGCCCTTGCAGTCGACGGCAGCAACGAGGTGCAAGCAATCTGCCAAGAGTTCAAGCTCACCAAGGATAATATCCAAAACTCAATCAAGCAAAACCGCAAGCAGAATGTCAACAGCGACAACCCCGAAGAGAATTACCAAGCTCTTGCCAAATATGGTCGCGACTTGACCAACGCAGCAAGGAGCGGCAAACTTGATCCGGTTATAGGACGTGACGAGGAGATCCGCAGGACTGTTGAAATCCTCTCCAGACGCACGAAGAATAACCCTGTGCTTATTGGTGAGCCCGGTGTCGGCAAGACGGCCATTGTTGAAGGGCTTGCTCGCCGCATTGTTGCCGGTGATGTGCCTGAATCCCTCAAGCACAAGGTTCTATACGCTTTGGATATGGGCAGCCTGGTTGCCGGTGCCAAGTTCCGCGGTGAGTTTGAGGAACGTCTGAAAGCTGTCCTCAATGAGATTGCAAAGTCCGACGGTCAAATTCTGCTCTTCATTGATGAAGTCCACACGGTTGTAGGTGCCGGTGCCGCTGAAGGTGCAATGGACGCAGGTAACATATTGAAGCCTATGCTGGCACGCGGTGAGCTGAGATGTATCGGTGCCACAACTCTGAATGAATATCGCAAATACATCGAAAAGGACACCGCCCTTGAGCGCAGATTCCAGCCGGTTATAGTTGGTGAGCCGACAGTTGAGGACACCATATCAATTTTGCGTGGACTCAAGGAACGCTACGAAGTTCATCACGGCGTCAGGATTCGTGACGCGGCTTTAGTGAGTGCAGCAACTCTCTCCGACAGATACATCAGTGACAGATTCCTGCCGGACAAGGCGATTGACTTGGTTGATGAGGCAGCAGCGAAATTGAGGACGGAAATTGAATCCCTGCCCGCACCTATTGATGAGATTCGTCGAAAGATTATGCAGCTTGAAATCGAAGAGCAGGCATTAAAAAAAGAGACAGACGACGCCTCTATCGAAAAATTGCAGAGGATAGCTGAAGAGAAGTCCTCACTGCAAGAGGAGGAGCGCAATCTCCGTGAAAAGTGGGAGGACGAGAAACAGTCGATTATAAGAGTCCGCGAGGTCAAGAAGGAAATAGACGAAGTAAATAACCAGATGGCAGCGGCGGAGCGTGCCTATGATCTGAGCAAGCTGTCGGAGCTAAAGTATGGCAAGTTGCCGGAACTTCAAAATAAATTGAAATCCATTGAGGCAGAAATCGCCAAACAATCCAAAGGTGAAAAACTTCTCAAGGAAGAAGTCGGTGAGGAGGATATTGCCCGCGTTGTCAGCCGCTGGACAGGTATTCCCGTCTCCAAGATGTTGACAGGTGAACGTGAAAAGCTCCTTCACCTTGAAGATACTCTGCACGAGCGTGTAGTCGGGCAGGACGAGGCCGTCACTGCTGTCAGTGAGGCAATTCTCCGTGCCCGTGCAGGTATCAAAGACCCCAACCGTCCCATTGGTTCGTTTATCTTCCTCGGTCCCACTGGCGTCGGTAAGACTGAGCTTGCCAAGACGCTGGCGGAGGCTCTCTTCGACGATGAGCGCAGTATGATTCGCATTGATATGAGTGAGTATATGGAGAAACACTCCGTCGCTCGTTTGATTGGTGCGCCTCCGGGTTATGTCGGTTATGATGAGGGCGGTCAGCTCACCGAGGCAGTAAGGCGCAGACCATATTGCGTGATTCTCCTTGATGAGATTGAGAAAGCCAACCGCGACATCTTCAACATACTTCTGCAAATCCTCGACGACGGCAGATTGACTGACGGCAAAGGCCGCGTCGTCAACTTCAAAAATACCGTTATCATAATGACGAGCAATCTCGGCTCCCAAGAGATTCTCCAGCGTGCCAAGATCGGTTTTATCACCAACAAGGACTTCGCCGAGGCGGAGAATGTAATCAAGGATATGCTTAAAGCTCAATTCCGCCCTGAGTTCCTCAATCGCATTGACGACATCATTGTCTTCAAGAGTCTTGCCAAGGAGCAAGTCAAGGCTATTGCCGGTATTCTGCTGAAAAATTTGAGCGACCGTCTCGACAAGCAGATCAAAATCAAACTCACCTGGACTGATAAGGCTATTGATGCCCTCGCTGACCAAGGCTTTGATCCCAACTTCGGTGCAAGACCGCTTAGAAGATTCTTGACGCACACGGTTGAGACTTCACTGTCCAAGCTGATTATTGCCGGTGACATCAGAGAGAATGACACGGTACAGATTGACTACGACGGCACAAACTTCCTCTTTAAAAAAACACCCAACTTGACTAAGTGAGCTGAAATATTTTTCATTGATTGAGTCTGCAAAGATTTTTTGCAGACGTTTTTTTTAACGATCCTGCGTTATTCCCAATGCTTTTTTGATGGCGATTTTGTGTGCATACATAGCCTCGTCAGCCTCTTGGAATATTGAGGCATAATCTTTGCCTTCTTGCCAAATACTCATTCCGCGAGCGACAGATATATCAAAAGTCTTTTCGCCAACGGTGAAATGTTTGTGCGATATAGTCTCGTCGAACAGTTCCAGCAATTCCTCTCGGCGTTCATAGTCCTTATTCTCAAGAATGGCTACAAATTCATCACCGCCAATACGAAATACAGGACTCTCTGCAAAGGCATTGCTGATAGTGCTTGCTGCACAACGGATAAGATCATTACCCGCCTCATGACCATAAGTATCGTTGATTCTCTTCAAAAAGTTTACATCAAATACAATCACAGCATACGGTTTTGGAGAAATTTCAATAATATCTGCAATCTCTTTACACTTTCGAGCATAAGCAGAAGTGTTACTCAAGCCTGTCAATTTATCACGATAGACATAAATTTCAAGTTTAGATACCATTTCTCTTATACTCTTTACCAATGTCCCCAACTCATTATGTGATTCATTTGGAAGTTTAACATTTAAATTACCTTTGGCAATTTTTTGGGCGGCTTCTGTGAGAATTACCAGCGGCTGTACTCCGCGAGACGCAATGTATATACTCAAATAGGACATCACTAATGTTATCACAATCATAACGCAGACAATGTGCATTAACAAATTATTACGCTCGGCATATATCTGCTTGAGAGGAATGGCAATTCCAACCCAAACTCCATTATTGAGATAACTTTCTTCTTCACGATATTCGGGATTAGAGACAAATTCATCACCTTGTTTGAAGTCTTTGTGATAGAGTATATGATTTCTGCGATCCATCAAGTAAACAAAACCGTTATCATAAATCGACATATTTTTCACTTCTTTGATGAGATATTCAAAATCAATATCCATACCAACGACGCCAACTAATTTATTATCGAAATATAAAGGACTTACATATGAAATGACATAATTTTGAACAATCGGATCAATATAAGGATCAATCCATACACCCCTTTGACGTGCAAT
Organism: uncultured Selenomonadaceae bacterium; assembly: GCA_905233325.1. GTDB lineage: Bacteria > Bacillota > Negativicutes > Selenomonadales > Selenomonadaceae > Quinella. The sequence continues at coordinate 3,620 of CAJODU010000061.1, read as the reverse complement.
AGGAATGTAATACCAGCCTACATTTTCGGAATCATCGGGAGCATATTTAGATAAGTCAATGGGTTTTCTTCTGAAAAAGTTGGGTTCTTCTCCTTGCCAATCACCTTTATCGCGACCCCAAGAAAAACCGCCAAGCGGACCCGCAAAATCCGGCGACAATCTCATATAAAATGCGACACTGCCTTCCGTGTTCGAGGCAATAGCCCTAAATAAATGTTCTGACTTTCTTAAATAATTGTTGCGCCAATTTTCGTCATTTACAAGCAGATCATAACTCTCCAACTCTGCAAATGCCAAATCTCTAATATCATTAACCGAAACTTGTATACTGTTGAAGGTGCGTTCCAAACGTTCGCGGCAAATGATACTGACTTCTGAAATGGAACTTTCCACCTTTTGATCAATGATCCTGTTGGTTATTGTCATGCAAACCGTGCCGAGAGCAAAGGCAGACAAAAATACCGTTACCACTTCAAGCAGAACGATATTAGTCATTATTGAATTGTGATAACGCAGCAGCATGCAGAGCAGAGCAATCAGAGCGATATTTATCATTGTGATGCACTCTGAATTATACTGACGCCAAATGTTGACATCTTTGAGTCCGTAGATCACGCCGGAAATATCCATCATCAAAAAAATTGCAAAGACAAATATATAAAAAAGTGCCGCGATCTTTCGACTCATCAATATATTGTCTTTCTGCAAAATCTTCGCATGCTTGCTGCTCTCCCTTGGCATCGGTGAAAACGGGCGGAACATATAAAGGCACAGCAAAAAGCCGACTGACATTTTTGCACCTGTATACTCAGCCATATTCGGATCACAAAGAAGTAAAGCTAAAACGATCGATATTACGAAAATTACATCAAATGCACGCTGCAATGTCTTATCGGGCACAATGTCAGCTTGAATATTCGGTCGTTCAAACGGATAATTGTAACTCACCATGAAGAAAAACCACATCAAGCCGCAAAAAATAGAAATGTTGAAATCATTGATAAAACAAGTTAAAGCATATTCGCCAAAAATTCCTAAATTTATTTCCAGATTTTCAAGAGCCTGAATCATATTAGATTCGGGCGTCACCATAGTCAAAAATAATGCTGTAGTAATATGGGTGATAAACATTAACCAGACGAACTTTAAAATAACGTCCATTCTCAATTCAAAGAGTGGTTTATCGTGGTTAATGAATATTGAATAACCCAGCCGCCAAGGCATATAGGCAGCAATGAAAGCCCAAAAGCCGCAATTACAAAACAACAACAGAGCCTGCCATAAACAAGTGAGCAAGCCTCCGTCCTGTAAAATTTGCGGTAATACAAGCCATCGCTCATATTCAACTAAAAATGCACCTGTCATACTGCCGAAAGCAGCCGGCAATCCCCACATAATTCCCAACAACGGCGGCAAGAAACTTGACATACTGGTAAGCTCGTTGTCAGGCATTACGAGAAAATTACCCGTAAAGGTGTTTACTAAGTAATAGAGCAGAGCTGATAAAAAGAATCGTAAAATTTTTTTATTCATTTTAAGAAATCTTCCATCATTAATATTCAACTTTTTTATGTTGATTGGATTCTTCACAAAGTTGAAATTTCCTGCAATGAGTGCAAAAAGTTCACTGCATCCCGAACCTAAGAATTAAAAAAAATACTTGCATTTAAAATGTACATTGTGGTATAATAAATATCGTTTTAAAAAAACACGTGCGGCTTAAGCTGTTCCTGTGCCTCAGGAGAGGTGACAACAGCAAATCTTTTAGTAAGGTGTACGTCTCAACTTGATCATACAAATAATAAAAATGTAAGTTGTAGGCAATCTAAAGTTGCACGAGAGAAAACAGGAGGAATTTAAAATGGCAGTTATCTCAATGAAACAACTGTTGGAGGCAGGCGTTCACTTCGGTCATCAGACACGCCGCTGGAATCCAAAAATGGCGAAGTATATCTTCACCGAACGCAATGGAATTTACATCATCGACCTTCAGAAGACCGTCAAAAAGGTTGATGAGGCTTATGCTTTTATGCGCAGCATTGCTGAAGAAGGCAAAATGATCCTCTTCGTCGGCACCAAGAAACAGGCTCAAGAGGCCGTTAAAGAAGAGGCTATCCGTGCAGGTCAATTCTTTGTCAATGAGCGTTGGCTCGGCGGTATGCTCACCAACTTCCAGACAATCCAGAAGCGTATCGGTCGCCTCAAGGAACTTGAGACAATGGAATCAGACGGCACTTTTGATGTCCTCACCAAAAAAGAGGTTATGCAGCTCCGTCACGAAATGTCCCGCCTTGAAAAATACCTTGGCGGTATCAAAGAGATGAACAAAATCCCAGGTGCACTCTTCATTGTTGACCCGCGCAAGGAAAGGATTGCCGTTGCTGAGGCTCGCAAACTTGGTGTACCTATCATTGCTATCGTCGACACTAACTGCGATCCTGATGAGATTGATTATGTCATTCCGGGCAATGATGATGCAATCCGTGCTGTCAAACTCATCACCGCCCGCATGGCTGATGCTGTCCTCGAAGGTCGTCAAGGGCTTGACTCAACCGCCGAAGACGAGGAAGTCGAAGACAAAGAATAACATTAATGTATTGAATTGATTGGAGGATTTACATAAATGGCACAAATTACTGCTGCAATGGTTAAGGATTTACGCGAAAGAACCGGCGCAGGTATGATGGACTGCAAAAAGGCACTTGTTGAAACTAACGGCGACGAGAAGGCCGCTGCTGACTGGCTCCGTGAGAAGGGCATTGCCAAAGCCGCCAAGAAGTCCGGCAGAGTCGCTGCTGAAGGTGCTGTCGCTGCTTACATCTCCAAAGATGGCAAGGTCGGCGTTCTCCTCGAAGTCAACTGTGAGACTGACTTCGCCGCCAACAACGAAAACTTCAGAGCACTTGAAAAGGAAATTGCCGAACACATTGCAACGGCGGCTCCTAAAGATATTGACGCTCTCAATGCAAGCAAGCTCGGCGGCAAGACCGTTGAGACCCTTGTCACTGAGGCAACTGCAACTATCGGCGAGAAAATCTCAATCCGCCGTTTCGTTCGCTATGAGACCAAGGGTATGCTCTCAAGCTACATTCACATGGGCGGCAAAATCGGCGTCCTCGTTGAGCTTGAAGACGGCAATGATCAGCTTGGTAAAGATATTGCAATGCAGATTGCAGCCTCTTCACCGCTTGCTGTTGATCGCACCGGCGTTGCCTCTGAAGACCTTGAGCATGAGAAGGAAGTTCTCCGCAAGCAAGCTCTCGAAGAAGGCAAGCCTGAAAAGATCATCGAAAAGATGGTTGAAGGGCGTATCAACAAGTTCTATAAAGAAGTCTGCCTCATTGAACAAGATTTCGTTAAGGCGGAGCCCGGTAGCAAAACGACCGTCAAAGACATTCTTGGCAAGGCTAAAGTCCTGCAGTTCACCCGTTACCAGCTTGGTGAGGGTATTGAGAAAAAACAGGAAGACTTTGCCGCTGAGGTTGCAGCACAAATCAAATAATATATAACTTTCCGTGAAACTAAAATACACCGGCTCCATTTTGAATCGGTGTATTTTCTTGTTCATTATGATAACTTCTTGTCCTCAATGCAGGAGATTTTGACTTTGTGAAGAATCA
>CAJODU010000060.1 GCA_905233325.1 uncultured Selenomonadaceae bacterium | reverse complement strand
CCGTAACGAATGGCAAGATCACCCAGTCCGCCGCCACCGATTGCTCCAGCCATTGCCGATTCACCAACGAGGGCGATTATCACGGTTGTGAGCTGTGCAACGATTGACGGCATTGATTCCGGCAACAAAACTTTTGTGATTATCTGGAAGGGTGTTGCTCCCATTGCAAGAGCTGCCTCAATCAAGCCGTAGGGAACTTCTTTCAGTGAGGTCTCAACCTGCCGCCCTATGAAGGGTATCGACGCTATCACGAGCGGCACCATTGCTGCTGTCGTGCCGATTGCACTGCCGACGATGAAACGAGTAAATGGAATGATAGCAACCATAAGAATGATGAATGGAATCGACCTCACCGCATTGACGATTGAACCTATGACTTTGTTTAAGATTGGTGATTCAAGGATTTGTCCTTGACTTGTGACATTGAGGAGTACACCCAGCGGCACGCCCAACGCCGTCGCAATCGCCATTGAAACGACGACCATATAGACAGTCTCACCGAGTGCCTTTGTTAAAAGCGGCAATGTATCAATCATAATAAATTACCTCGCATAATCTCAGTATAGTTTCGCTCAACATAGCCTATAACCTCAAGTTTTAAATCCTGGCTCTTCAGATAGTTGAGAGCCTTTTCGACTTCAGCTTCATCGCCGGACAGACCTATAATCATACGCCCGAAGGGAATGCCGTGTATTTGATCGAGATTGCCGAAGAGCAAGGTTACATCAATCCCCTCCGCCTCGCGTATCATTCCGGCAATGACAGGATTGTCCGCCGTCTCACCGATGAAAGTCAATCTCAAGAGCAACAGACTGCCGACCGTCTCCTCTTGAGATATTTTATTGCCTCTGAAAGCTGCAGGTAACTCGTTGGACAGCAGAACACTGATAAATTCTTTGGTGATGGCTTGCTGTGGATTGATGAACACGTCGACAACGCTGCCCTGCTCCGCTATGACGCCGTTGGAGATAACCGCCACCTTGTCGCAAATATCCTTGATGACTTGCATTTCGTGAGTGATGACGACGACTGTCAGTTCCAGCTTTTGGTTGATGTCTTTGATGAGGTCAAGGATTGATTTGGTTGTCTGAGGATCGAGGGCAGATGTAGCCTCGTCGCAGAGGAGAACTTTTGGATCGCTGGCAAGAGCACGAGCTATACCGACTCTTTGTTTCTGTCCGCCGCTAAGCTGCGATGGATATTGTGCCGACTTATCAGCAAGACCGACGAGATTGAGGAGAGGTTCCACTTTTTTCTTGATCTCTTCCTCGTTGACGTTGGCGAGCCTGAGCGGAAAAGCTACATTTTCGTAGACGGTTGCACTTGAAAGCAAATTGAAATGTTGAAAGATCATTCCGATCTGTTTGCGCATTTTGCGAAGTTCGTTGTCATTCATTTCGGTTAAATCCTTGCCGTCAACGATAACCTTGCCGGCAGTGGGACGTTCAAGCATATTAATGCAACGGATCAGAGTGGACTTTCCTGCACCGCTGAGACCTATTATTCCAAAAATTTCACCGCGTCCGATATTTAAATCAATGCCCTTGAGAGCCTTAACAGGGCCGGAAGGGCTGTCGTAAGTTTTCTCTATATGAAAAAGTTTTATCATCATGAGCCTCCAAGATTGAGATATGTCATTTTATCACCTATTAAGCATATACGTCAAGCAGGTTATTTTGAGAGTTCACGACGATAATGTATGCACAACGCCGGAATCATTATATAGAAGGCAAGCTCGGCACATTCCTCTACAATCTGCCCCATTTGTCTGCCGACAATCAGTCCGGCATCTCCCACAAACGAAAAAATCATTGCTATCACCATAAAAATTACTATTATGGACGGCAAGGGACAGCGTAAAATTTTTCTGATCGGCAATCTTTTGTAGGCGAATGTCAACAAAAATATAATAAACAGTGCTATGGTGATGTAGGCCTCTATCCGAAAGTCAAAATCCTTCATTCCCACGAACACCGGTCCCTTATCATTGAAATCATAGGGAGCATAGAAAACTCTGCCCCAGTTCAATTCTCTGAAGGACATAAACAGCATCAGCACCGCACTCCAGAGATGAAAATCTGTAACTTGCTGATTTATTGACTGCCGCATTAATATGAAATTGTAAATACTGCCGAGTATCAATACCACTACTTGCAAATTCTCCAGCGGTCCATCTTCATAACTCACCGAGACCGGCAGGACAAACGAGAGCGGATATGTTGCCACTATCAACAGTATCCCGATTGACATTGACAATTTGTAGATAATGTCAAGCATTTTCGTGTTTTGATTTTGTTTTAAATAATACATTTCACTTAATCCTTTGCTTTTGTAAAGATTTGTGTTATACTTTCATCAACCATTTAGTTTATAATGAATGAGAGGTTTTGAAAGTGGAAAATACATACAGCGTTGCCATAAGTTACGGCGATGATTTGGGTTATATCGACTATGACAAGGAGAAAAAGACAGCAACCGTCACCCTCGCCAACGATGAGGGCAAGCAGAAGACGGAAGTTTTTTTGAGTGAGGTGCATGACATTGAGATTCCTCATGATACCCTTCTGGATTTTACGACTGAAAAGATCAAGCCGCTTGACAGTGTTGAGAACTTTCAACTCACCTTGACAAAACTCTGGGAGGCTACCGGCGTTCATGTTGATTGGAGCCGTCCTGTTGAGTATGTCAAGCTGCACCCTCGTTACGAGTAATCTGATACTATTTTATACTATTTCTTTGGAAACGTCAATTTTACAATGATTTTTAATTTAAACAACGGCAAATGTTTAACTGTCGGCAAAAAAACTTTGATTATGGCAATCCTCAACATTACGCCGGACTCTTTCTCGGACGGTGGAAAGTTTAATGAGATCGACGCCGCCAAACGTCGCGTTGAGGAGCTTATCGCTGCCGGTGCTGATATTATTGATATTGGTGCCGAATCAACACGCCCGAACTTCACTCCCATCACCGCCGAAGAAGAAATATCCAGGCTTGAGCCGATATTGAAGGCAATCGTCAAAGAATGCCCGCTTCCTGTTTCTGTCGATACTTACAAGTCAAAGACGGCTGAGGCGGCAATAAATCTCGGTGCCGACATTATCAACGATATTCACGGTCTTCAATATGAAGATGAACCGCTTGCAATGGCTAGAGTTGCGGCCAGATTCAACACGCCTGTCATTGCAATGCACAACAACAAGGCCGATTCTGTCATTGATGATATTAAGCGATATTTTAGGCAAACTCTGAAAATCGCTGATGAAGTCGGGCTGAATCGAGAGAATATCATATTTGACCCCGGTATAGGTTTTTGTAAGACGCAGGAGCAGAATTTGGAAATATTGCGTCACCTTGAGGAGTTGAAGACAATCGACGGTATGAAATACCCTCTCCTGCTCGGTGTAAGCCGCAAAAGTGTTATTGGATATGCTATCGGGCTTGATGTCAATGAACGCGACGAGGCGACGGGTGCTATTTGTGTTATCGGTATCACTAAGGGTGTGAATATATTCAGAGTCCACAATGTCGAGATGATTGCAAAGATGTGCAAAATGGCTGATGCTTTGGTAAATTGTTGCGATAATGGGGGGAGTAGCAATGGAAGATGAACAAAAAAGCGGTATGATGCGGTTTGCCGTCATTGGTAGTGTTATCGTTGCGATTATATTGGTGTTGGGTACATTTTGGACGGGAAAAAATGCCGGCAAGGACACGGAAACGGCAGTACGAACAGTCAGCTTGCTTTATCTTGACGAATTAGCGGGGCGTCGTGAGCAGGTTGTTGCCTCCACGCTCAACAATTACATAGCCGACATTGATACTGCCATTGGTTTAATGGATAAGGAGGATATCAGCAGTATTGAGCGTCTGCAAGCCTATCAATCCCGAATGAAGCAGCTCTACGGTCTGGAGAAGTTTGCCTTTGTTGATGATACCGGCTTAATCTACACCTCAAGAGGAACGCGGACGGATATTGCCCAGTACAGTTTTGACTACAACAACCTCAATGAGCCGAATATTTCAATCAAGAACTTGTACGGTGACAGCAAGAAGATTGTTATTGCTGTGCCGGTGGATCGTCTGCCTTTTGAGGGTAAACATTTAGTGGTATGTTTTATGGAAATGGATATGGATCGCCTTTTGAAGGCTATCTCTCTGCAGACGAGCAATAACAGTAACACTTTCTGCAATCTTTATACAAATAATGGCATTTCCTTGACTAATTTTGTGCTTGGCGGTCTTTCCAGTGAAAATAATCTCCTTCACGCCATGGAGAAAGCAAATTTTGAGGGGAGACACTCTTTTACGGCAATGCGTGACGATTTTGCTGCTAACAAAGGCGGCGTTGTTTCCTTCACTTATAACAACGTCAAGGAGACTATGTGCTATGTGCCGGTTCACGGTACAAATTGGATGCTTACCTATCTGGTGCGAGAGAGCGTTATCAGCAGTCAGATCAGTTCTATCTCTGACGGTATCGTCTTTAGAAGTTTAATGCAATCTCTTGTAACCGCACTTGTTTTGGCGATTGCTTTCGCTGTGATGATCCTTCAAATACGAAGAGCCTCAAAGATTGATATGGATAAGAAAATCTCCGAGACGGAAAGCCGCGTCAAGCAGCAGGAACTTGAAGAGCAGCTTGCCTTGCAAGAGGAACTTTTGGCACAGGAACAGGAAAGAGCACAGCTTGATGCAATGATAACCGCACTTGCCTCTGACTATCGCAGCGTCTACTATGTCAACCTTGGAACAGACGAGGGTATTTGCTATCGCGATGATATGGCGGTCGACGGTGCAATAACTAAAGGTGAGCATTTCAGCTTCAGCGAAAAGTTCAAAGAATATGCGGATAATTTCGTAGATGATGAATATCGTGAAGGATTCCTCAACTTCATCAAGCCAAAATCTATACGCGAAAATCTTGAAAAGAATTTGCTTATATCCTATCGCTACCTTGTGAGGAGGAACGGTCAAGAGAGCTATGAAATGCTGCGAATGGCAGGTGTTCGCCACCCTGAAGATCGTGATGATAATATTGTCCACGCCGTGGGTGTCGGTTTCAGTGATATTGATGCTGAAATGCGTGATTCCCTGCAAAAGAGCCAAGCCCTCAGCGATGCCCTCAAAACCGCCGAAGAGGCAAGCAAGGCGAAGACTGTCTTCCTCAGCAATATGAGCCACGAGATTCGCACGCCGATGAATGCCATAATAGGACTTGATAACCTTGCCTTGAATGATCCAAATATATCAGAAAAGACGAGGGATTATCTTGAAAAGATTGGCAGCTCCGCTCAACATCTCCTGTCTCTGATCAATGATATTCTGGATATGTCGCGGATTGAGTCCGGCCGTATGACAATCAGAAATGAGGAGTTTGCCTTCTCCAAGCTCATTGAACAGATCAATATGATCTTCAGCAGTCAGTGCCAGGAAAAGGCTTTAGCTTACTATTGCCATATCAGTGAAGATGTCGATGACTATTACATTGGCGACAGTATTAAACTTCGTCAAGTGTTGATAAATATCTTGAGCAATGCCGTGAAGTTTACCAACAGAGGAGGCAATATTGACTTTATTGTCGAGAAAATCGCTCACTTCGACGGCAAATCAACCCTTCGATTCATCATCAAGGATACCGGCGTCGGTATGAGCAAGGATTTTATTCCCAAGCTGTTCGATGCCTTCAGTCAAGAAAATGCCGGCAATGCCAACAAATACGGCAGTTCGGGACTCGGAATGGCAATCACAAAGAATATAGTTGAGATGATGAACGGGAATATTGAGGTCGAGAGCGAAAAGGGTATCGGCACGACGTTCACCGTTGTCGTTACTTTGATGGATTCGGACAAGAAAGCTGCAGATAAGACTGACGGCGTTGAGATCAAGCCGCAGGATATGAATGTTTTGGTGATTGATGATGATCCCATTGCCTGTGATCATGCCCGACTTGTCCTTGAGAAGGCGGGTATTGCCTCTGAGGTTGCACTGTCCGGCAAAGAGGCACTTGAGATGATAAAGCTGCGTCAAGCCCGCCGTGCACCTTACAACTTGATTATTGTCGACTGGCAGATGCCGGAGATGGACGGCGTGGAAGTCACAAGGAATATCAGAAACATTATAGGCAATGAGACAGCGATCATCATTCTCACCGCCTACAACTGGGAAGATATAATCGAAGAGGCTGTTGCCGCCGGTGTTGACAGTTTCATCGCCAAGCCTCTCTTCTCAAGCAACCTCCTGGAAGAGTTCAAAAATGCCTTGAAGAAAAAGAGACTCCTTGTCTCGGAAAATACGAAGAAGGCTGATTTGAAAGGACGCAGGATACTTCTTGCGGAAGATATGATAGTCAATGCTGAAATAATGATGCAAGTTCTGAAAATGCGTGAAATGGAGCCGGAACACGCCGAAAACGGCAAGATCGCCGTTGAGATGTTCTCCTCCCACCCTGCCGGTTACTACAGTGCCATTCTTATGGATATGCGTATGCCTGAAATGACGGGCTTGGAGGCGACGGCGGCGATTAGGGCTATGGATAGAGCCGACGCAAAGACCATTCCTATCATAGCCTTGACCGCCAATGCCTTTGACGAGGACGTACAGCGCAGCTTGCAGGCGGGCTTGAATGCACATTTGAGCAAGCCGGTAAATCCTGAAGTTTTGTTTGAAACGTTAGAAAATATGATACACTGAGAGGATTCTTTACCCTATGTCACAAGATAAAAATAAAGCAGTAAAAGATCTCACTGAGGGCGAGCCGGCAAAGTTAATATTCTTCTTCACCTTGCCGCTGATTGCAGGAAATATTTTTCAGCAGCTCTACGGTTTTGTTGATACTTTGATAGTCGGGCGGTTTTTGGGTGTCCACGCACTGGCGGCGGTCGGCTGCACGGGTGCGCTGATGTTCCTGATGCTCGGCTTTGTTATGGGTTTGACGAGTGGCCTGTCAATCTACACGGGACAGAGATTCGGTGCTAAAGATGAAGTCGGTATACGCCAAAGTGTCGCGGCTTGTACAATCATCTCCTTAACCGCGTCGCTGATCTTGACAGTTGTGGGCGTGACCTTCTGCAAAGACCTGCTTATACTCATGGATACACCGCCGGAGATAATAGACGGTGCCTATTCTTTCATTTCAATCATCTACGCCGGAATGATAGGCTTTGTCATGTTGCAAATGCAGACTAATATAGTACGCGCTCTCGGTGACAGCAAAATGCCTACTGTGATCCAAGCAGTGACTTTGACGATCAATATCATTCTTGAGCCGATTGCAATAATTGTACTCAACGGCGGAATACCCGGTGCGGCACTCGCAACGATAGTATCACTTGCCATTGGCAATATAATCTGCTTCATCTACATCAAAAAAAGAGTCCCTATCCTCCACACTCGCCGCGAGGATTGGAGACTCAACAAAAAAGTTCTGTGGGAGCATATCAGGATTGGCTTGCCGATGGGCTTTCAGTCGTCTATCATTGCGATTGGTGCGGTTGTTATGCAGGGTGCACTTAACGGTCTGGGTGCAACTGCCGTCGCTGCCACGTCCGCTGCAATGAGAGTTGACAGTATTGCCGTTATGCCTATGATGTCCTTCGGCGTTGCTATGGCGGCTTATACAGCACAGAATTACGGTGCGAGGAAGTTTGCACGAATTGCCGAGGGCGTCAAAAAGTGCATATATATGTCCTGCTCGTTCAGTATCGCCATTGCCGTGGTACTCGTCCTCTTCGGTACTGATGTGATGTACTTATTCATTGGTGACGGACATCAGCAGATCATTGACTATGGTCAGCAATTCTTCATCATCAATGGCGGCTGTTATTGGATTCTGTCGCTGCTGTTTATATTTCGTTTCACCCTCCAAGGTCTGGGGCAGAGTGTTGTGCCGACGATTGCCGGTGTTATGGAATTGATTATGAGAGTGATTACGGCGGTATTTTTGGTTGATGCTTTCGGATATGTGGGAGCTTGTTTAGCCGCACCGCTTGCGTGGATTGGAGCCTGTGTGCCGCTTGCGGTATCTTACTTTATGACTCGAAAAGAATTGCGCCGCGCTCATGCTCAGGAATATCAAACTGATATTTGATTTAAAGTACAGCCTACAACGTTGTCAACTTCTTCTTAGCACATCTGCTATCTTTCCAAAATTTTGTTATCTACCATATCAATCAATCTACGATCACTTAAAATTATATCTGAAAAATTTTGTAAGCTCGCTATAATTTTCTCTCTCTCAGTTCTTTTGAGCTTTCTTTCAAAAATTTGTTAAATTTTTAGGCGAAAAAATCGTATTTTAAACCGACAAGGGCACATGTTTTGGAGTTTAGCATTTTTATCCGAAATTTTTATGAAACGCCCGTGAATTTGGTTAATATTAAGGTTGAAAAATTTTTTAATTTGTGATAGAATTTCCTAAATGTTATAGTTGATGGAGTTTTTATTTTGGTATGTAAATTTATTTGCATTTATTGATTTATGGTGTATAATCTCTGAGAGAGAGGAGTGTTGCAAAATGGTAGGCGATATCATCTTGCGTCGTGAACGCGAGCGTCAAAATCTTTCAATCAAAGACATAGAGCAGAGTACGAGTATTCGGGCTTTGTATATTGAAGCTATAGAAAATGGCGACTACGACAAACTGCCCGGCACGGTTTATGCAAAGGGCTTTATCAAAAATTATGGCAATTTCTTAAAATTAAATGGTGATGATCTGTCTCGTCATTTTAGTGAAGAAGTAAGCCCAACGCCGATATTACACTCTACAACGCCGGATTCAAATACAAAACAACCTTTGCAGGAAGATCAAACTGAAAAGGTTATAAATGAACCAATTCCGGCAGTAAATAATCAAATTCGTTCAGAAGCGGAAACAAAAATCAATTCTCCGAAATTATCAAAAAATAATTCTCATAGCAGTTCAAATGGCAGTTTAATTGCGGCAGCAGCTATATTGGTTGTGGCCGTTGTCGGTGGTTTGTGGTATTATTTCACTAATATTGAGGGCAAGGAACTTGCTCAAAATACCCCCGTGCAGACTCAATCTTCAACTATCGATCCTTCTGTTGCTTCAGTTTCAGACGGTAAGGTTTCTGCCTCGACGCCTGACTCTGTATCTGTTCCTGCCAATGTTGTAAATTTGCAGGCTAAATTTAATGGACAGTGTTGGACTAGGGTCATTGTTGATGGCAGGGTTGCTTATGAAGGCACTGCCGAAGCAGGTCAGACGCTCTCCTGGCAAGGTAAAGATAAAATTACCGTAACTGCCGGAAATGCCGCTGCCGTTGAGTTTATCGAAAACGGCAACAACCTTGGCGTAGCCGGAGGCGATGGTGCTGTTATTGAAAAAACTTTTACTCTTAAATAAAAAATTGTATAAAGTTTGAAATAATTCAATTCGATTGCATAAAAAAAGTGCCGGCGAATCATTCAAGTGAAGTCTCTCCAGCACTATTTTATTGCAATGAGTATACTTATATTTTAATATCAGCTTTAAAAATTGTAAATGGTTAATCGTACATTTGACGAAATTGTTTTAAAAATAAATCTGCTGCCGGTGAAAGGAGCTGATATTTTTTCCAAATTAATTGAAGTTCTGATTTTAGTTCAGGATAGAGCGGTCGAAAACAAATTTCGCTGTTGGAACTGGTATCAGCTAATTTATCAAAACTGATAGCATAACCCAAGCCCTCACGCACCATTATCGCCGCATTGTAAAGCAAATTGTATGTAACGGTGATATTAAACTTATCAAACTCACTGCCGAACCATTGAAGATATTCTTCATTCATAGCCTCGCGTGAACAGATCAGAGGCAGACCGTGCAAGTCCTCAATCGTTATCTTTTCTTTCTCCGCCAGAGGACTGTCTTTCCGCATAATAATGCCCCAAGTGTCCGGCGAAGGAATAGCTGAATGATCATATTTTGTAATGTCCACTTTTTGAGCCGTCACCGAAAAATCTAAAAGCCCCGACTCAAGTCTGTAATACAAATCTTCACCATTGCCGCTGTAAATATGATAATGTATTTTGGAATATTTCTCCTGAAGACTTTTGGCGACCTTTGCAAGATATTTAATCGAATCGGATTCGGCACAACCTATATAAATGTCGCCGGCGATCTCGTTGTCCATAATCTCAAATTCAACTTTAGTCTTGTGTACCATTTCCAAAATTTCTTCAGCTCGACGCTTGAATAGCTGCCCTTCGACAGTAAGTTCAATATGATGATTGCTGCGCTTGAAAAGTTTCTTGCCGAGTTCCTCTTCCAACGCTTTTAACTGTTTGGACATTGCCGGCTGACTGACATGCAATTTAGTCGCCGCTCTTGAGATATTTTTCTCTCTAGCTGCCTCTACGAAATATTTTAAAACTCTGATTTCCATAATCTCACCCCTGAATATTTTATCAGATATAACCAAAATGTAAAGAAAGATATAATTTTTATGTATTTGCAATATTTTCAAAAATAATATAACATAGATTTATCAAATGTGTGAGGTGTATGGCAATGTTGAAGATAAAAAAATCCGCTTTGTTGGCGGCGGCAGTCCTCGCGGGATTGGTGACATTTGGAAACGTCGAAAATGTTTCGGCAGCGATTGATACAAGTGCAAAAGGTGATAGGGCTATGGTTAAAGCTGAAAATTTGAACTTGACTAAGGAATGGGACAAGGTTTTCGCGAAGAGCGACAAGGTTAATCATCGCAAAATCACTTTTGTGAATCGTTTCGGAATTACTCTTGCGGCTGATGTGTATGAGCCGAAGAATGTGAAGGGCAAACTTCCTGCGATTGCGGTCTGTGGAGCCTTCGGTGCCGTCAAGGAACAAATTTCCGGATTCTATGCTCAGACTATGGCAGAGCGTGGATTCATTACCATTGCCTTTGATCCCTCTTTCACTGGTGAGAGCGGCGGACAACCTCGCTATGTTGCTTCGCCTGATATTAATACCGAAGATTTCAGTGCGGCGGTTGATTTCTTGAGTGTTCAAGATAATGTTGATCCTGATAGAATCGGGATTATCGGTATTTGCGGCTGGGGAGGTCTTGCTCTCAATGCTGCGGCGATTGATACCAGAATCAAGGCAACTGTCACAACGACTATGTATGATATGAGCCGCGTCATTGCCAATGGTTACTTTGATTATGATAAAGATGAGGCAACGATTAAAGCAGAGCGTCAAAAGAATCGCGAGACACTTAACGCCTACAGAACTTCCGACTATCGCAATGGAGTTTACGAGCATGCCGGCGGTGTTCCTACTCAGTTGCAGGACGATGCTCCGCAATTTGTTAAAGATTATTTTGATTATTATAAAACCAAGCGCGGTTATCATGAGCGTTCACTCAACTCTAACAAAGGCTGGAATACCACTTCCGCACTCTCATTTATCAATACTCAGCAGCTTTCATATATTGATGAGATAAAAAATCCCGTACTGATTATCCACGGTGAAAAGGCACATTCAAGATATTTCAGTGAAGATGCTTTCGATAAAATGACAAATTCCAAGCACGAAAAAGGCAAAAATGCTGTCGTCGGAAACAAGGAATTGATGATCATTCCAAATGCTTCACATACTGATCTCTATGATGGTGGAAACAATAATTATATTCCATTTGACAAGATCGAAAAATTCTTCAATGAAAATCTTAATAAATAACATTGCTACTCATTGCAAAATATAAAAAGCCATTGAAATTCCTTCTAATATGTTGGATTTTCAATATTTTTTTGCAATTAAATAAATTTATGAAATTATTGTTCCTGCAAAAATTCTTGCATTTTGTAAATGCATATGCTAAACTGTAGATTAATTAGTGGGCATTAACCATTCTAAATTCTATCATTTGAGGTGATCTGTATGATAAAGGTTCGTATTGCTAATATGATGTTTTACGGTTTTCACGGTTATTATGAGTATGAGCGTGAACAAGGGCAGAAGTTCTTTTTTGATGTTGAGCTGGTAATTGAAGATGACAAGGCAACGGAGACGGACAGCCTCAATGATGGTGTTGATTCCGCTCGTGTCTATGATATTGTCAAAGAAGTTACAGAAAACAAGCGTTTCCAACTTCTCGCAGCACTTGCCGGTCACATTGCAGATAAACTCCTTGTCAGATTTCCGCACGTCAATGAAACTTCCGTGCGTGTCCGCAAGCCTTCTGTGCCGATTGCAGGTCCTATTGATTAC
>CAJODU010000059.1:1660-10441 GCA_905233325.1 uncultured Selenomonadaceae bacterium | reverse complement strand
GCGGCGGATAGAAAAGATCAAGCAGCATGTCACGAAGATAAATAAAAACTTCCTCTATGCTCATATCTCAATTCCGTCTATAACCCCGCCGCCGAGGACAATATCATCATCATAAAAAACTATGGACTGACCGGCAGTGATGGCTCTCTGGGGCGTGTCGAAGGTGACTTCCACTTTGTCATCATTTGAACTGTTTACTATACAATCAGCAATTCTCGGCCCGTATCTGACTTTAGCTGTCGCTCTGAGCGGCAGAGTTTGAGGATATATCCAATGAATATTGTCGGCAGTGAGTTTGCTTGCGAAGACATCATCAGCACCGCCGACTATAACCCGCTTGCTCGGAATATCCAGCTTGACGACATATAACGGCTTTTCGGCGGCAATGCCCAATCCCTTACGCTGCCCTATTGTATAGTACGCCGCACCGTTGTGGCGACCCAATACCTCGCCGTTGACGCTGACTATCTCTCCTGCTTGCAGAGCGTCGGCACTGTTGTCAGCATTATTTTGCAGAAAGGCCTTGTAATCATCATTAGGCACAAAGCAAATCTCCTGACTGTCCGGCTTATGTGCCACCGGCAAATTCAACTTTTCAGCCAAGGCTCTGGTCTCATCTTTAGACTGTAAGCCCATCGGGAGCAGTACTCTGGGGAGCTGCTCCGCTTTCAAGTTGTATAGAACATAGGATTGATCTTTTTTGAGGTCAAGTCCTTTTTTTAGTTGATATTTTTCATTAATGCAATCAATTTGAGCATAGTGCCCCGTCGCCAGAAAGTCAATTCCAAGTTCATCAATGAAATCAAACAGTCTGCCAAATTTGATATATTTGTTGCAAGCGACGCAGGGGTTTGGCGTGCGTCCTTTGAGATATTCTTCAACGAAGTAATTGACCACCTTGTTTTGAAATTCCTCACTAAAATCAACGATATAGTGAGGAATAGACAAAAAATCAGCCACACGACGAGCATCGTTGGCTTCATTTGCAGAACAACAACTATTATCGCTTGATAAGTAAGAGGCACCTGCCTGGAGCTGCATAGTCACCCCTATAACATCAAAGCCTTTGTCAAGCAATATTGCAGCAGTCAAGGAGCTGTCCACGCCGCCGCTCATTGCCACTGCTACCTTTTTTTTGATCAAGTAGTTCACGTCCAAACATCGCGGAATATATTTTGACTTGTCATTTAGATCCAATTTGCCGCCTTTTTTACATCTTCACGATATAAATCACGAACAATAGCATAAGAGATCAGATTCTCCACAAACTTTGTCACAGACCTGTCATCAAGATTCCACAATTTCTTTTTGTTTATTTTGCCGAGTAAATATCCGTTTTTGATGAGAATTGAAGGATATAAAGGCTGGACATATTTTTCACGCAAAATAATATTTTTGCCTCCACCTAAAGCACCAAGACCTATATTTCCTCTGTGAGTAAAAATACATGTACTGCCATTAAATTTCATATAATCATCAACCGCAAGTTGAAGCGAGTGATGCGGCTTACCTTCCATACCGATCTGCAATGAAACACAAATGATAGATCGAGTCTTTTTTGCATAGCGATTCAGTCCCAAGCCTACAACCATCTCAACATCATTAAACATTATCCTGAAACGACGATAAGGTCCGTAATAACCGCCGCCTTTTGTTCCGATCTGTTGCATGACAACGCCTAAATCTTCAATCAAAGTAAAGATTTTATAATTTTTTTTCGGCAGAGTGTGTTGAGGATCCATCAAACATTCATAAAGATTAGCCATGACAACAGCTTTATCATCGCTGAGATTTTTGGCCAGTCTCTTTTGTTTCAGAAACGGAATCAAACTTGGCAATTCTTCAAACGGAAGTCTCACATAATTGTCAAAATTTCTCTTTCTCATAAATATCGCCTCCTATTGTTCTCCGTTCAATACAACCGCACCGCGAATGTCGAGAGCGAGGATTAAGGATTTTGTTTTAACATCATGATTCAAAAATGCTTGAGCCATAGAGGCCGCGACTTCATTTTCTAAATGACTTCTTTCCAATGTGAAGGCAATGAGGCAGGGACCGGCACCCGACATAGCCACGCCGAGAGCTCCTGCATCTTTAGCAGCCTGAAATACATCAGCCATTCCGGGTATGAGTTCTGCTCGATATGGTTGGTGGAGGACATCATCAAAGGCATTTTGTAAAAAGCGTTCCTTGCCCTTGATAAGAGCACCAATCAACATTGAGGCACGACCTATGTTGAATATTGCATCTTTCATCGGCACATCTTTTGGAAGAACTTGTCTCGCCATTCTGGTTGAGAGTGGAAAGTCCGGCACAGCGACAATCAATTTTAATTTCATTTTTGGCACAAATGAAAAAGTTTGCACCTGACCTTTATTGACAACGCTTACCGTAACACCGCCGAAGAGAGCAGGTGCGACATTATCGGGGTGTCCTTCAATATCTGTTGCAAGCCTCAAGAGTTCATTGCGATTTAAGGGATTGCCAAGGATAGCATTGGCGGCCTTGATTCCTGCAACGATAGCGGCGGCACTGCTGCCGAGACCGCGTGACAAGGGTATATGATTTTCCATACGAATGATGGCACCCTTAAACTCATCAGCGGCACCGGCACGCTCAAGCAGCATAGAGATTGAACGCCAAACTATATTCCTGTCGTCAAGCGGTATATTACTTGCACCCTCGCCGGTAGTCTCAATTATCAGCTTGGGTTCTCTCAAAAGTGTAAGCTGAAGATCGTTGTAAATAGTACAGGCAAGTCCTATGCAGTCAAAACCCGGTCCGCAATTTGCACTTGTCCCGGGAACTCTTACCCTTATTGTATGACTTTGTATATCTTTTGAATATTGAGAGCTTTTTTCCATCTTGCCCTCCAAAAATTAAGCACATTCAACACGAATAATGCTGCGAATTTCGTCCACTGTAGGCAGTGCCTTCAATTTTTCTTCAGCAGCAAGAATATTTTTGTATTTGACTTTGTGGGTGATCACTACTATTTCAGCGTGATTTTCCTCTGAGCCGTTGGTCTGGACGACGGAGCGCAGACTTACATCGGCATTGCCGAAGACTGTGGCGATAGATCCCAACACACCTGGTTTATCATCAACAAGCAGACGAATATAATAAGAAGTCTCACTCTCCTCAATCGGGCAGAGAGGCTTGTTATTGAAACAAGTGCAGCCAATATGGTGTTCCACGCCGTTGACAACGTTGCGGGCGATATTCATAATATCAGAGACAACGGCAGAGGCAGTCGGCAGGGAACCGGCACCGGGGCCGAAGAACATAGCCTGGTCAATCGCGTCACCGCGGACAAAGATTGCATTAAGCACACCGCTGACAGAGGCAAGAGGGTGAGACTTCGACAGGAAAACAGGATGGACGCGAGCCTCTATACCTTTTTGAGAATCTTTGCAGACGGCAAGGAGTTTGACAACGTAACCGAGATTTTTAGCATATTCAATATCTTCAGGAGTGATCTTAGTGATACCTTCACGATACACATCATCAAGAGTTACACGAGAATTGAAGGCAAGTGATGCCAGAATGGCGGCCTTACGAGCAGCGTCAAGACCCTCAACATCAGCGGCAGGATTAGCCTCAGCGAATCCCATTGCTTGAGCCTCTTTCAAAACGGTATCATAATCGGCACCGTTTTCACTCATTTTGGTCAACATATAGTTGGTAGTGCCGTTGACGATTCCCAAAACTTCCGTAAGGTGGTTGGCAATGAGGGACTCTTTGAGCGGTCTGATTATGGGAATACCGCCGCCGACACTGGCCTCAAATGCAAACTCAACATTATTCCTCTCGGCAGTCTCAAAGAGTTCTTTGCCGAATTGAGCAATGCAGTCCTTATTTGCGGTAACGACATTTTTGCCGTGTTCCATAGCCTTGATCATAAAATCCTTGGCGACTTTCGTTCCTCCGATCAGCTCAATGACTATCTTTATTTCAGGATCGTTTATAATTTCATCAAAATCAAAAGTGGTGTTCAGACCTTCAAGAATAGGCTTGCCAACGTCCGCTTGAATGATGAGGACTTTATCGAGTTTAATTTTCACTCCGGCGCGCTGGGCAATTACGTCAGCATTCTGCTGCAAAACCTTAATGACGCCGCCGCCGACTGTACCGCTGCCAAGCAGAGCAACTTTCACTTCTCCGTTAGAAATATCCATAAAATTGCGTGCAATAGAGGCACGCCACCTCCTTATATTTTTAAATTATTTTTTACTACCTGATATATTATTGTTAGTTCTTCCTATAATTTCCATATTGCGAACACCGACAATACTCTTCAGTTTCGATAAAAGCTCGTAAAGATTTATCTTCAAAGATGTAGTATCAAAGGAAATATTTATATTGATTATTCCGTTAAACGGGAATCCTTGATTTACTGTGATGATACTGCCGGAATGTTTAGAAATCGTGGAGACAATATCAGATAAAACTTTTTCTTGATATTCGGCCTCAAAAAGCAATGTAAAAATTTTTCCATTTGTGGCTTCGTAAAACGGAATTATGGCATTTTTGTATTTTCTATAATATTTGGAAGATATTTCGTATTCCTCACAGGCTTCTTCCATGTTTATAGCCTCACCGCGATAAAGAGCCTCTTTTACCTTTAAAACACTAATCAAATTTTTAGGTATAACATCTCTTCTGATAAGAAGATAGTCATCTTCCGAGATTTTAAATTTTTTTGGTGGAATGATGCGATCGCTGTAACTTTCTTTTTTGATTGAAACTGATGAATTGATATTTCGCTTAGATCTAGTGGCTTTAGCTGCATTGAGAAGAGGTGATCTCATTGTATCGGATTGTTGTTTTGATTGAGGTTCATCTTTTAATTCAGCTCTTTTTATAGATACTTTAGAATTTATCTGTCTTTTTTCCATATTATCACCCGCTATTACCCTGCTAAAAAAGCAAAACATTAACATCAAAACAAGACAAGAATTATTTAGCCAAAATATTCGCCAAAATTCTTATACTCTCCTGCTTGACTTGAAAAAAGTTTTCAGAATGAAATATATCTGTAGTTTTGAAATCTGTCTAAAAAGTCCTAAGACATTGTAGATACTATCTGTATGAGGATAAATATAAACAAACCTATCACACTGCCAATAATGGAACCATTCAGACGAATCCAAATAAAATCTTCTTCAGCTTTATTGTAGACCAGAGAATTGAGCTGTTCATCAGAAAGATTCATCAGCGAAGTCTGAGCTATATTTGCAAAAAGTGGACGGGCGGTTAAGGCAGATCGGGCAGCAAGGTCAAATATAAATTTTTCAACGGCGGATTGTACCGTCGTTTTATTTTCTAAAAGTGAGATAAGCCTTTCAAGTTGTTCCGTCAGAAATTTGTAGATAAACTCAGGCAATTTTTTTGACGTTTTATTAGTGGCGAGCTTAGTCATATCAACCTTGGAGAGTTCCTTGGCAATATTTGTCAGAGCATCTTGAATTATATCTTCAAATGGCAGTGAGTTGATTGAATCAAGCTGTAGTTTATATATAATGTCACGAAATTCAAGAGTATCAGTAACTTCGGCAAAAGTTTTGTGACATTCATTCAAGACTTCTCTTTGAACGTGAGAATCAACCGCCATTTCATCAAGAAAAGCCAGCAAGTGACGCTGCATGAGAGAGGCGGCCTCACTGAAATTGACAAGATCAAGAGCCTGAGCAAGCCCTGCCATAAGGAGCGAAAACGAAGAAGAGGACTGTGTATTCTCACCGGCATAATTTTCAAGGATTTTTTCTATCTTTTTCTTAGTCTCTTCTTTTGCGACCACTTCACGGACAGAATGAATCAGACTTTCCAAAATTGCCTTATCCTTGCCGGAGTGCTTGAGATATTGCCCCACTTCGTGGATTAAGACATTCGCCGGTATATCGTGAAGATTTTTGCGAATCTCGCCGGCTATCTTTTTGGCAGTAGTCTCCTTATCGAGCTTGGAGACAAAATCAACGATCTCATTAAACATCATTGTCACTATAGCACGCTTAATATTCGGTTGTTTGACATAATCCAAAAGTTTAGGCAGAAGATGAAGGTTGCTGAGTTTTTTGAAGATAGAGCGGCGTGAAAAAAATTCATTCTGCACCATATTGACAGAGGCATCAATAAAATCTTGGCGGCGATTAGGTAAAATGGCGGTATGGAACGGAAAACCCAGAGGCTTTTTAAAGAGTGCAGTCACGGCAAACCAGTCCGCAACGCCGCCGACAAGAGCCGCTTCAGCAATAAATAAAAGTCCTTCAGCAAATACACTTTCAGGATTAATTATATAAAAACCCAATGCTGCCAAGAATACAAATAGGCTGCACAATAGAGTTTTGTCGGCAGTATTCCAATTAGAAGACAATTTTTTACACCTTCCTTCATCAGTTACCGGTGGTAAGAACTTGTACGGCATAAGAGACCAAATACAGAAGAATACCGACCGCACAGCCGCAAATAGAGCCATTTATACGAATCATCTGCAAATCATCAGATACTTTACCTTCAACAAAGGTAGTAAGCTCCTCATCAGAGAGAGAATCCAACCGCTCACGAATAAGACCCGGTATGGCGTCGTGATAGTTATTAATGAGCGATTCCAGCAAATTTTTGATAAAACGATCAAATTTATCTTGAAGTAAAGGGCTTGCAATGAAAGCATCAATCTTATCATCAATAATCTGCTCAACTGCACTCTGCCAAACGGGATTTATTTTATCAAGTTTGATTATATGGCTTGAATTTTTATCAACTTCCTTGAGTTTCTGCTGATTTTTTAAAAAGTTTTCGCTCTTGAGGTAGTTGTCAAGCCAATTTTTGATATAGTCGGCAAGATCAAATTTATTAGCTAAAACTTTTTTGAAGTCACCGAAGAATTTTTGAGTATTCTCGTCACTTGTCGAAGACTTAAGGAAGTTTGCAAAGTACATAGACAAATTCGCGGCGGTGGTGAAGGAATCAGGATCAACGATACCGTCAGAAGTCAAAGTATTGATCGTTCCCTTGATTCGCTTGTCGACATTTTCGTTGACGATAGTTAAAATCTTATCATCAGTGAGATTAATGGCGTTGAGGACGAGGGCACGACCGGCAGAATCCGCTTCATATTCACGACGGAGCGTTGCAATTTTAAGCCGAAGAGTCTCTTGGACAAATTCCGATTTAAATATATCATGTGCCGCACCGAAGAGAATAGCAAGGATCTTGCGACTGTGCTCTTCCTTAGTCAAGACATTCACTACAGCATCAACTATCTGATTGGCATCGATATTTTGAGCCTCAGATTCAATGATAGGCGTGACAGATTTAGCAATGGATTTTGTATCAGCCGTTGCAGCGATCTCCACAAGCGTATCATTGATGAGAGCTTTAATTTTTGCACGACCATCACTATTTTGAAAGTAGTAAATTAAAAGATTGGCGGTATTCTCGCTCTTGAGGTTGTTGATGATATTTTTCTCACTTAGAAGATCGTTGCTGACAAAATCTACGATTGCCTCCATAATGCGCTTTCTGTTCTTTTTGAGGATTTCCGTGCGCCAGCTTATACCCAGCGGCTTATGGAACAACGCAGTGACAGCAAACCAGTCAGCAAGACCGCCGATTGTTGCCGCAAGGAAACCATGATTCAGCAATCCCAAAGTAAAGCTGCTCGTAGTAGATACCAGCGGAGAGATTGGAGGCAAAGTCGCAACAGCCCCCGCTGCACTTATCAATAGTGCAGTTGTCGCTTTAAGTTTATTCTGCATATAATCAGACCTCATTGAAAAAATCGGCTTGACAATTATGCCAAACCTGATATAATAAGCTCAAGATAGTTGAAGTCGTATTCGACTACCTTCCAAGTTCAATTTTGAGCTTGTGAGTAGCCGTTTCAGTTTGACGGCTTTGTATTTCGTTATAAGAGAATTAGTTAGAAGAAGAGGTTATAGATGGCAATCGCCGTCTGGATTACTTCCAACCAGAAGATCCAGTCGGTTTTTTTCTTGCCATTAAGCTGAAATTTTTTGCACTTGTGAGTTTTCGAGAGCTTATTGGACTTTTTCACGATCACCACCTCCTTCCGCACTCAGAAGGAAGCCGTTCAACTATCTTTGCTTATGTTATCATATAAATTTCAGATTGTCAATGATAGCTATATTTCTTTTTTGTTGTATGAATTATCCAAAAAAATCGGCTTGACAAATCTGCCAAACCTGATATACTAAAGATAGTTGAAGTCGTGTTCGACTACCCTCTGGGTTAATGATGGAAATTCGATAGCCGTCTAGTTTAGCGGCTTTTTATTTTGCGTTTATTTGAGGAACGCTTGGTAAATGATGATCGCCGTCTGGACTACGTTTAGCCAGAAATTCCAGTCAGGTTTCTTATCTTTTTTCACGATCACCACCTCCTCCCGCACTCAGAAGGAAGCCGTTCAACTATCTTTGCTTATGTTATCATACAAATTTCAGATTGTCAATGATAGTGATATTTCATTTTTTACTTTGTCAATGAAGAGACCACATCTTTGAGATAATCGGCAAAACTGTCGCGCAGATCATCACGACGAAGAGCAAACTCAACAGTGGCCTTGAGGAAACCAAGTTTATCACCGAGATCATACCTCTGCCCTTTAAAGTCACAAGCATAGACCGTATCTTTCTTCGCAAGCACTTTCAAAGCGTCGGTAAGCTGGATTTCTCCACCTTTGCCGGGTTGGGTATTTTCCAAAATCTCAAATATCTCAGGCTTAATGACATAACGCCCCAAGACTGCAAGCTGACTGGGAGC
>CAJODU010000059.1:0-1534 GCA_905233325.1 uncultured Selenomonadaceae bacterium | reverse complement strand
CCGGTTGCGTCGTAAATATCAATAAGCTGCTTGAGAGCAGGGTTGCCGGGACTGTAGACCACATCATCACCGAGAAGGACGGCAAAAGGTTCATCACCCATAAACGGCTTGGCACAATATATGGCATCACCGAGACCGCGCATATATCGCTGACGAATGTAATGAACGCGAATATCAGCCGTCTCTCTCACGAGGGCAAGTAAATCCGTTTTGCCCTTTTTCTCAAGTTCAGCCTCAAGAGTCGGTGCAGAATCAAAATGATCTTCAATCGCTCTCTTAGCGTGACCGCTGATGATTAATATTTCCTCTATACCGCTTTCTAGTGCCTCTTCAACAATGAATTGAATAGTTGGCTTGTCGACGATGGGGAGCATTTCTTTAGGCGTGGCTTTCGTTGCCGGCAGGAATCTCGTTCCATAACCTGCTGCCGGAATGACAGCCTTTTTAATTTTTTTCATCAATATCACTCAACTTTCATATTATTATCATAATTATATGACAAACTATAGAAAATGGCAAGTATTTTTGATTAGAAATTGTTGTCTCAAGAATAAATGAACTTTGATGATAAATTAAATAGTTATCTTTAAATTTATTATAGTAGGTGATTAAAATGGAAAAATTTTTGACAATAGAAGATATTAAACAAACTGTTGCAAAAATCGCTCCGAAATATAATTTGACCAAAGTTAGTCTTTTTGGTTCGCGTGCAACAGGAAAAAATCGTCCTGACAGCGATATTGATTTGATTGTCGAATTTGAAACTGAAGCTGTATCTTTGTTTACATTGGCAGGTTTGATGAATGATTTGGAAGAAATTTTTGGAGTTAAAGTCGATGTCATTCACGGCCCGAAAAAAGATAGTTGGATGATAGAAATTGATAAGGAAGTTGAAATTTATGCAGCATAGAGAAAAAGTTGTTTTGCAAAAAATTTATTCAGAAATAGATGTAGTTTTAAGATTTTTGGAAGGATTGACACTTGAAAACTTTTTAAATAATGAAATTTTAAAACGTGCAACAGGTATGACAGCTATAAACATTGGTGAGCTTACAAAAAATTTATCTATGGAGTTTAGAGAAAATTATCCTCAAGTAGCTTGGAAAGATGCAGCAAGATTTAGAGATGTTATTGCACACAAATATGAAACTTTAGATATGACTGACGTATATAAAACAATTACAGAAGATTTTCCGGAAATGAAACTTCAAATTGAAAAGATTCTTGAGGAAAATGAATAATTTTAGAAATTCGTTAAATTAGATGATTTTTTACGAGGTTATTGGTTAATTGGATAATTTTTACTTTGAAATGTTTTTTAAGTGGTCAGTAATTTTATTTTTGTTAGTAATAATGATCAAGGGTACTTCCGATGAGATAAAACTTTTAAAGCATAATAAATTAACTATAATTTTATTCATTATTCTTTATTGTATGATTGTATCTTTTCTTCAAAATACAAATTTTGTAAGACCTTTTTTATCGGAATGTAAATTGTCTGGTTTAGAAGTATCTGAAGGTATTGGCAAAATAC
>CAJODU010000058.1 GCA_905233325.1 uncultured Selenomonadaceae bacterium | reverse complement strand
GGCTTGGTCTTGAATACTCGTTTCCATTCATCAGTATCAAGGAGATCTCCACTCTCGTTGCCGATATAGACATCTATCGCATTGTCACGATCAGGACGTTTGATATTGTCGACAAATGGCAGATTTAAAACCTGCGGACTTTGACGCAGCCACCAAGTATCAGCTTTATTTCCTGCTAACCTTGTGCAATGAACTCTTGATTGCTGACCGGCACCTATACCGATAGCTTGACCGTCTTTGACATAGCAGACTGAATTTGACTGAGTATATTTCAGCGTTATCAGTGCAATCAAAAGATCTCTTTTCGCCGAATCAGGAATATTTTTATTGATTGTCGGTATGTCAGCCAAAAGATCAGCCGTTATTTTGATGTCGTTGCGCTTTTGTTCAAAAGTCACACCAAAAACTTCTTTGCACTCAAGTACAGGCGGATTGTAAGCAGGATTCCTTTACGTTTAGACTTCAAAATCTCAAGAGCTTCATCAGAATAAGAAGGTGCAATCACGCCGTCGCTGACTTCACTTTTCAGATACTTGGCAGTAGCTGCATCACATTCATCAGACAAAGCCGCAAAATCGCCATAGCTGGACATTCTATCCGCACCGCGTGCTCTGATGTAAGCTGTTGCAATGGGTGAAAGTTCACCATCACCAACAAAATAAATTTTCCTCAAAATTTCATCAAGCGGCAAGCCGACTGCCGCACCGGCAGGACTGACGTGCTTAAAGGACGCGGCCGAAGGTAAACCCGTCGCCTCCTTCATCTCACGGACAAGCTGCCAAGAGTTGAGTGCATCAAGCAAATTGATATAACCGGGTCTGCCATTGAGAACTTCAAAAGGAAGTTCACCTTCATTGACGAAAACTTTAGAGGGTTGCTGATTCGGATTGCAACCATACTTCAATTCTAATTCCTTCAAGAGAACCACCTCGCTACATATCACATTTATTATAATTCGACAAAGCCTTTATGTCAACAACTTTACAATATACATTCCCTTGAGAATTGCTTGCATTATTATGATTTTTAAAAATTGATTCCCGTGAAAAAATTCAAATATATTGACTATAAAGCCATTAAATGATACAATATCGGAAAATATTCTATCCTTCACAGAAATTTTTATTAAATTTTTCGTTCTCCTATTGAATTTTTTCTTGTAATATAATTTTTTTGAAAAAGATGAATTTTTGCGCCTTAAATCTACATGATTAAATTTAGAGATTTTTCGGTGCATTTTGGTAAAGGAAAGGCGATAATGTTTACACAGATAAGTCAGTCTCCTTATGGGACGGTCGAATCAGAGAGGGAACGGTCGTTTGTCTTGAGGGTGATCTTGGTGCCGGAAAGACGCTTTTTGTACAATCCATGGCAAGGACTCTCGGCGTACAGGGTGAGGTTACAAGTCCAACGTTCAACTTGATGAACATTTATGAGGGCTTTTGTCCGATAGTGCATTTTGATTTATACCGTCTGACAACCGAGGAAGAACTTGAGGACATAGGCTTTTACGAGTATACTGACTTTCCTGAAGGAATAGTTTTCATTGAATGGGCGGAAAAGTTCCCTGACGCCTTGCCGGAGAATTATGTCATAATAAAGATCGAAAGAATCAAAGATGCCAAAAATATGCGAAAAATACACTTTGATTGTGTTGGTGAAGAGCACGAGGATTTTTTAAATGAGCTTGAAGAATTTGTACATAGCGGCGATTGAGACTGCGACCAGGGCAGCAAGTGTTGCTGTCTGCAGTGAAGATAAATTTACAGAGACAACACAGGATTCAAAATTGACTCATTCCGAAACGCTGCTCCCACAGTTTAAAGAAGTTTTGTCAATGGCAAATGTAACGCGAGAGATGATAGACGCTGTGGCGGTAAGTATAGGACCGGGGTCATTCACAGGTTTAAGGATAGGACTTGCTGCGGCGAAGGCTCTGGCTTATGCCTGGAATATCAAAATAATAGGTGTTCCTACTCTCCACGCTCTTGCCTATCATTTCCCATACTCAACGGTGATGCCGATGATTGACGCCCAAAAAAATCGTGCTTACATTCAGATATACCGAAATCTCCAACCCGTTACTGACATTGAGATTTTGAGTATCGACGACGCCATTGTAAAAGCCGAATCTTTCGGAGATGTGATTATTTGCGGCGATGTCTGCCACAAAATTAAATCTCTGCCTGAAGGTGTAAAGATTGCACCTATTAATATGAGAATGCCTCGTGCTGTCAATGTCGCCCTTTGCGGACGCGATCTCTTGGCGAGCGGTAAAATTGACAATGTGATGAACATTGAGCCGATGTATATCAGACGCTCTGAGGCTGAGGTATTATGGGAGCAGCGTAATAATGTCAAGTCTTGAATTTAGGAGAATGCTTGCAAGTGATGCTGAGGAAATTGCAGCAATAGAAGAAATGACTTTTGCAATGCCATGGTCACGCAAAGACTTCTGGGCTGAGGCGGTCAATGAAAATGCAGTCTATATCGTCGGTACTGTTGACAATAAAATAGCTGCCTATGCCGGTGCCTGGATTTCCTTCGAGGAGGCTCAAGTCACAAATGTGGCAGTTCACCCTGACTATCGCGGTCAAGGTATCGGAACCAAATTATTTGCAAGATTAATCGAAGAAGTCAAAACCAGAGGTGCGACGGCTATCACTTTGGAAGTTCGACCGTCTAACAAAGCAGCTATAAAACTTTATGAGAATTTTGGACTAAGGAGCGTCGGCCGAAGGAAAGGTTATTACCTTGATAACGGCGAAGACGCTTTAATAATGTGGAATACTGATATTTGCAGCATTAAGAGCAGCAACGAAAGTGAGGATTTAACAATGAGTACTAATCAAACAATGGAAGATTATCAAAAGAGCATTTTTTTTCCAATCGGTCAGAAAAACGACGCCTATGCAAAATATTTTAAAGGTCAAAGTTACCTTGCACCTGTTGCCGGTAAGGAATTCCCAATTTTTAATGTTACTTTTGAACCCGGTTGCAGGAATAACTGGCACATTCATCATGCGGACAAAGGCGGCGGTCAAATGCTGATCTGCGTCGGCGGCAGAGGCTACTATCAAGAGTGGGGCAAAGATCCCATTGAGATGACTGCCGGAACAGTGATTACCATTCCGGCAAATGCAAAGCATTGGCACGGAGCCGCACCCGACAGTTGGTTCTCACATCTTGCCTTTGAGATCCCCGGAGAAAATCCAAGCAATGAGTGGCTGGAGCCTGTCACTGATGAAGAATATGGCAAATTGAAATAAAAAAACAATATAAAAAGGTGGACACCTTCGGGAGAATGTCCACCTGATTTTTTATGACTATTGCAACAACTCAGGAAAAGCCTCCTGCAAATACTCATTGATAACCTCGCCCATAATCCGCTTGCCTCTCAAGTTGGGGTGGAGACCGTCCGGCGTGTATTCAACTTTAAGGTAGCCGTCCGAATCATTGAGCAATTCATTAAAGTCCAGACTGTAGGAATTTTCGTTGATCCACAGATTCAGCTTAACACGTTCCCTTTGCCAGTCGCCGTCTGTCAAATAGGCCTTGATGATCTTGGGATTCATTGAAGTGACCGCCACAAAAACCGGCGTTATATCGTTGGCAAGGCACTTTTCATTGATTGCAGTCAGATTCTTGATGACTTCTTCCGCTTTCTTGCCTCCGCGAATATCGTTGACACCGCCGAGAATCAGCAATACCTTGGGGCGGAAGGGCAGGACATCTCTGTCGAAACGTTCCAACATCATCTCAGTAGTATCACCGCTGCGTCCGAGATTTTTGACAGGCACATCGCAAAAAGTCTCCCATTGACAGCTCAACTGTCCTGCGGGAATGAATGAGGCACCGCCGTGAGTGATACTGTCACCGAGTGCAGCGAAGGTTGTCGGCGCAGTGACTTTGAAATACTTCTTGATTGACCACGGTGAAAGAGGATTGCCTGATTTATCAGTAACGCGGACTTGCCAGTAGTAGTTGCCGACTTCAGTGAAGGGCTTGGAGTCCGTAACGCGATCCAGTGCCTCAGTATTCGTCAAATCACGATATACAATTTCCTTATGCCCCTCTTGACGA
This sequence comes from uncultured Selenomonadaceae bacterium, assembly GCA_905233325.1. Lineage (GTDB taxonomy): Bacteria > Bacillota > Negativicutes > Selenomonadales > Selenomonadaceae > Quinella. The sequence continues at coordinate 6,053 of CAJODU010000058.1, read as the reverse complement.
ATGACCTGCACCTCGTAGAATTTGGTATTTGCAATCGGCTGCCAGGAATAGGTAGGATAAAGCGGAAAATATTCCATATACTCAAATTCAGCGGAAGGGATTGGAGCACGGAATTGTTCTTCAGCTTCAGCAATATTTATCATCAACATTAAGAGACAGGAAATAAAAATATTTAAAAATGTATATCTCATAATCCTTCACCTCAACTGAATGATAATGAGCCGTCAGCTTTTATTGTGCCTTGATGATTCATCGGAGTACCTCCCGCCTCAATGGATTCACGGCTGTAGAATTGAATGTTGTTAGGATCGGTCGGAAGGAACCAAGTCTCATATTTAATGGTGTTCATATCCTTGAAAGTGCAGGGCAGCACCCAGACTAATTCAAGATTGTTGTCAGAAATATTGTAGACGTGCAACTCGCGACCTTTGCCCTCAATGTAGCCGTCAATATAGAGATAGTTCTTGCCGTTTGCCATATGAGCAAGGACAGGCGGCTTGAGACCTTGAAGACCACTTTGATCCTCAGCAGTGCCGCCGCCGCAAGCAATATTATATAAACCGCTGTCATCAATATAGACTTGCACATAGTTCCTCATACCGCTTTTGAAGGACACAATATTTGGATAGTGCAGCGTCAACGTCTCGCAGTAGGTTGAAGGAAGTTGCTTATACTTGTCTTTGAAGAGGTTAGGGTATTCGCTGAAGAGGAGCGTTGCGGTAAAGAGACCCTCAGCATAGCTGCCGATCTCGTAGGGATTGAAGTAAACGGAAATACCGGCAGGGTCAATCGTGAAGTTGAGCTCGTCTTTGACGATACTTTCCATGATATGTTCTTCGGCGTTCTCGAAAGGAGAGCGCGGTGCATCTTCGTGAAGTCTTGTCATAATCGCCTTCAGCAGTGTTTCAGCGTCTGTGCAGACGTCGGAGATTTTGAGACGCTTGCCGGTTTCAGTGTCGAAGTTGACGCCGAAGTAGCCGTACATACCGTGTACACCGCCCATGTAGTCAGCGGTATCTTCCAAAAGGCTTAACACAACAGAATCTGCACGGCGAACGGTAATATCTGAATGATCATAAAACGCTCTGAAATACTCTGCCGGCATCTCTTGTTTAAGTGAAAGAGCATCCTCATGATATTTTCGATCTCTAGCCATAGCATCTTCATGTAACTTCTCGCCATATTTGTCAATGGCTTTACGGAGATTTGGATAAGCCTTACCCGCCTCTTCGGTCATATATATTCGCGTCCAGTTTTGATCTAACAACTCATCGGCCTCGTTGGAGACTATTTTATATAATCCGAAGAGCGGCTTGACTTCCTTTGCCTCGACTTGTCCGCAGAATATTAAAGTCATGAGCAGCGTCAGTGCTAAACATTTCAACTTGTACATATACTTCACCTCATTTTCATCGTCTTACCAATCAACAGGCACCACCACCTTTGATGATTTTGAATTGACTTGTAATGACGAAAAATATATAATGTTTACAAAGAAAAGTTTCAGAAATAAATGGAGGTTATATAAATGAGAATCAGGCAAATATTGACAACAATGGCATTGAGTGCAAGTTTGATGACATTCAGTAACTCTGAAGTGGAGGCGTTGAGATATTTCAATCAGACGCCGGAGATGATGTCAAGTGAAATACCTTACGGCGACAACGCCCAAGCCGCTCATTACGCCAAAACCGACGACGCCAAGATTTACTACGAAGTTTACGGGCAAGGTGATCCTATTGTTGTCCTTCACGGCGGCGGTCTGGGCTGTGCCTATGAAATGGGCTGTTTCATTGATGAATTAAAAGACAGCAATCAAGTCATAGTTATCTCAACACGCGGTCACGGTAAATCAGAAATTGGAGAAACGCCTTTCACTTTAAAGCAAAGAGCCGACGACATTCAAGCTGTACTCAAAGACGCCGGTATCAATCAAGCTGTCAAAATGATAGGTTTCAGTGACGGCGGCTATTCCGCTTATTCCTTCGCGGTGAACTATCCCTCAAGTGTCAAGAAGTTGGTTGCCATCGGTGCCGGTGAGGTTTTAGCTACAAATAAATTTTTTATCTTCAATCTGGCAAGCTGGAATAGGTTTGACGAGGATTTCTGCGATCAACAAGGTAAACTAATGCCGGAGCCTGAGCGTTGGCAGGAAATGCTGCGTATGTACGAAAAGATGTGGAATGGCGCAGTCATCAGCAAGGAGACATTCTCAAAGGTAACTTGTCCCGTACTTGTGGTCAACGGTGAGAAAGATCCAAATTCACCAATGGCGACGGCTATTGCTGCATTTTACGAATTGCCCGATGCTCACCTGTCAATCATTCCTAATGCAGGACACGCCTGTTTTTTGGAGAATTTTGACGCCGTCTGGTCAGTTGTTGAGCCATTTATCAATGATTAAGGTCTCCAACAGTTGGCAAGATATTCGGAATCGTTAATCTTGGAGGAAAGAACGGCACGGCGGATTGCCTCACTCATAACCTCGCTTGCAAGCGTTCCAATCATATTTAAATCAGCCTTGACTTCGCCGATTGACGCTGCATAAATCGTATCACCATCAGCAAGAGTGCCGACAGGTTTAATGCTGCGAGCATAGGCGTTTTGCGTCATTGAGGCAATTTTTGTAAGTTGTGCCTTGTCAAAGGCGGCATTTGTGATAATCATTCCAATGGTTGTGTTTTCGTGATTAAATAAATCCGTCTGAGTAGTTAATTTGTATAATTCGCTGCGAGTATCAGAAAATCCTTTTCTGTTTTCAGTCATAAGACCGGCGATTTTTTGCCCGTTGCGCTCATCGTAAACGTCACCAAGAGCATTTACAACGACGATTGCCGCAAGTTTAATTTCACCAATTTGGACAGCATAGACACCAAGCCCTGACTTCATTGAGCGATCCATACCATGGAGCTTGCCGACAGTTGCGCCGGTTCCTGCACCGAATGAGCCGCTTTTAATATCTTCGCGACGTTTTGCATTTTCACAAGCCGCCCTGCCCATTTTCGCGTCAGGGCGAATTTTGTTGCTGCCGTATGATAAATCGAAAATGTCACTTTGAACGACTATAGGGACAAGTGCCACGCGGGTATCATAACCAATCTTCTGCTCCTCAAGCCAGCTCATCACGCCGTCACTTGCAGCAAGTCCATAAGCCGAGCCGCCGGCAAGGACTATTGCATTGACAGGCGTCGGGTTGGTTGTCGGTGATATTACAGGTGTCTCGCGTGAAGCGGGTCCGCCGCCGCTTATATCAACACCGACAGCCGCACCTTTTGGAAAGATCGCAACCGTCACGCCGGTTTTAGCCTTGTCATCTTGAGCATTGCCAAACCAGACATCGTTGAGATCAGTCAATGAAATTTCCTTAAAATCAGCACCTTCAACACTCATATTATTCATTCCAATCAAAATTAAAATCAAAATCAGAAATTTGAATAATTTTTTCATAACAACACTCCGTTCCAATCAAATTCACATTGCATTGATCAATAATTTCAAACAATGATTCAATATTATACGATGAATCAAAAATTTTGTAAAGGCGTGATATTTTTAAATTTCTCGTTTTTTCATAATTTTTTCAAAATTAAAAGTTGCAGAAAATTTTAAAATTTTTTTATTAAAAAGAAGGAATATTAAAAGTTATAGAGAAATAGCTATTAAAAAGATTGAAGTTTGCTAACAGGCATTCTGAATTGAAATTTCTCTAAGAAGATAGGAGAGGGTTAGTAATGACAGAAGCAAAAACCACTATTGAAAACAAAACCGGTATTCATGCACGTCCTGCATCAGTTTTTGTGCAGAAGGCATCGTCCTTCAAGTCCAAGATTCAAATTAAAGCTAAGGGCAAAACCGTTGACGCAAAGAGCATTCTCATGATCATGAGCATGGGTCTTGTTAAAGGCACAGAAGTCACTCTCGTTGCTGATGGTCCGGACGAAGCTGAGGCTGTCAAAGAATTGAAGGCTCTCATTGATTCCAAATTCGGTGAGGAATAAAAACAGTCAGGACAAGAAAAAAGAGCAAGGGGCAATAATGCGTCCTCTTGCTCCTATTCAGTAATTGAGAGAGGAGGCGTCGTTAATTGCGTCGGCTCCTTTTGTGTATAAAATGGTGTTGTTGGAGGAGTAGTATATGGCAGAGAAAATGAAAGGTAAAGGCGTAATTGCCGGTATCGCTGTTGGTAAAATAATGCTCGCAGGGCAAAACCTTGACGGTTATCTCAAAGACTATAAACCTAAGAAGAAACCCGAAGAAAAGAAGATTGCTGCTGACGCATTAGTGAAAGTTGCTGAAAATCTCGTCAAAACTATTGATGACCTCAACAAGAAAGATATGAAGGAACAGGCTGCAATCCTTGAAGCACATCGCATGATGGTTGAAGACCCTGCAATGAGCGGAATGATTGATGAAGAAGTCGATAAGGCAGGCAGTGCTCCGAGAGCTGTCCTCAATGCTTATGAGACTCAAGCCCAACTTTTTGAGAATATGGAAGATGAATACTTCCGCGGTCGTGCTGTTGATATGCGTGATGTCGGAAAGCGCATTGCAAAATACATTCTCGGAATTAAAGAACCAGAGATCGGCGAAGGAAAGGTCATTGTTGCCGGTCTGGAGATTGAACCTTCCGTCATTGCCGGTCTGCCTTCTGAAAAGATCGCCGGTGTTATCCTCGGACAAGGTTCAACCACTTCCCATGCTATCATCATTGCAAAAACCCGTGCCATTCCTTCAATCGTTGGCGTTGGTGATGCAATCGAAAAGATGGCTGATGGAGATCCTGTCATCATCGACGGTGACACCGGTGACATTCTCATTCGTCCGACTGATGAAGAGCGTGCCAGCTATGATGTCAAGATTAAGAAACAAGAAGAGCTCAAAGCCCACTATGCAGCACTTAAAGAACTGCCGGCAATTACCACTGACGGCGTTAAGGTTGAACTTGTTGCAAATATCGGCTCACCGGCTGATGTCGACGCTGCCAGCAACTACGGTGCGGAGGGCGTCGGTCTCTTCCGTTCTGAGTTCGTCTTCATGGGTAAGACAGACATTCCCAAAGAGGAAGATCAATTCAAAGAGTACAAGGCCGCCGTTGAGAAGTGCAACGGACACCTTTGCGTTATCCGTACTATGGATATTGGCGGTGACAAGCCTCTGCCTTATATCCAGGTCGGTACTGAAGAGAATCCTTTCCTTGGTTACCGTGCAATTCGTATCAGCTTGCAGCGTCGCGATCTCTTCATGCCGCAGTTGAAGGCCATTCTCCGTGCCGGTAAATTCGGTAAAGCCGGAATCATGTTCCCGATGGTTATCAATGTTGAAGAATTTAAGGCCGCTCAGAAACTCGTTGAAGAGGCAAAAGCTGAACTCGTCCACGAGGGCAAAGAGTATGCTGATAATGTCCAGCTTGGTATCATGGTCGAGACCCCTGCCGCCGCTGTTATGACACCTGTCCTTGCAAAGTATGTTGACTTCTTCAGCATTGGCACTAACGATCTCGTTCAGTACACCCTTGCAGTCGACCGCGGCAATGCTCAAATTGCATATCTCTACAATCACTTCAATCCTGCAGTCCTTCGCCTCATCAAGAGGACAATCGAATCAGCCAACAAGGAAGGCAAATGGGCTGGAATGTGCGGTGAGATGGCGTCCGATCCTAACGCTGCAATTCTCCTCATGGCTATGGGTATTAAAGAATTGTCAATGTCCGCTCCGTCGATTCCAAGAGTTAAAGAGCGTATTCGCAACATCTCCTCATCTAAGGCCAAAGAGATTCTTGACAAGGTTATGGAAATGGAAGACGGCAACGAAATCAAAGCCTATCTTTCAACCATTGCATAAATTTGAGCGTCAGATAGAAATTAATGAAAAACTGAATAAATTAAATCCCACTGAGAATAGCTCAAGGTGGGACTTTTTTTGTATATTTTCCTTTCTACCCCTAATTTTAATTTTGGGGATATAAGGCACAAAATTTGTTGACTTTGACTGCAAATTCTTCTAAAATAGCCTCAGCGGTTAGATTTCCGTTTCAACAAAAATGTATCTAAAAG
>CAJODU010000057.1 GCA_905233325.1 uncultured Selenomonadaceae bacterium | reverse complement strand
GCAGATAATCGTTGAGATTGTCGCTTGTCGGCGGCTGATGGGAATGTTGGGAGGCAAGATTCTTTATCTCTTGAGCGGTGAAGTTGAGTCCGGCACTTGAGGCTATCCTCTCTTGAAGTACATAGCCGCGATGGATTGCCTGATAGCTGTCGAGAATTGCCTCATTGAGGAATTTGTCTTTTGTGACGCCGATATTCTCAAAATTTAATTCAGTCTGCCAATTCAGTCCGCCGCCGAAGATAGTCAGTGTCACTGCCAAGTAAGTCAGCGCAATTACAAGCACCTTATGCAGTCTCACCCGCACGTTGAGGAATTTCATAAAGACTCTATATAATATCACCGACAACGCAAGAGCCGCCAACAACCGCAGCGGCAGATAATATTCATAAATCAGCGTCACCAAGAGGGCATACAAGTCATCATTGACGGCGTTGAAGATTATTTGGTTGAAGTTTGAGTGGAACTCTCGCCAGAATGGAAAGGCGGCTATATACAGCACTGACGTTGTCGTGAGTACAAGAGCGGCTGTAATTCTCATTGCCACTTGTGACACTATACTCGGCAGCAGGACAATCAAAGTCAAAATCCCTGCAGTCTGACAGCTCAACCTCAACCCTATCCACATCGCTGACAATATCTCCCCAAGTTCAATATCACCAAGGTAATCATTCAGCACAAATATGAAGGTTAGCCGTCCAATCGAAAACATCAACAATAAGAACGCGAACATCATCAGCCCGCGCTCCAAAATTCCAACTATTCCATTGATTGTAGGATATATCTTCATCTCTGTTCACTCATTCAGGCAGATTGATATTTCGGCGAAAGGTATCACCTGTCTCACCTTCACCCTTTGCCGCTTGACAAGTTCCAAAAGTGCCAAGAAGGCCGCAACTTTCTCTCTCGGAGAATTTGTAGCTGCTGCCTCTGATAACTTCATTTCGCCTTGTTCCTCAAGCTGCGCGAGGATTAATATTATTTTGTCCTTGACGTTAAACTCTTCCGAAGAGACCAGCACCTCAGGAATGACAGGCTCTTCATCGACGGTTATTGCCATCAGGAATGATCTGCACAATTTGTCTACAGATAGATTCTGCGGTGGCAGGACTTTCCGAGCCAACGTCAAAGGGCGTCGCTTGACAAACTTCTCCTCCGTTTCCAGCATTTCCGCTAAAGCCTTGCTGACTTTCTGGAAGTGCTGATACTCCAAGAGGCGTTTGACTAATTCCTCACGCGGATCCTCACTCTCACTTGATTCAGAGTCGCCTTCATCGCTCTCAACTGTCGCCTTTGCCTTTGGAAGAATAATCCGCGACTTGATATACATTAACTTTGCCGCCATTACAAGGAACTCTGCCGCTATATCAACCTTAAACTCTTTTGATTCGTCTATGTAATCCATATACTGCCTTGTCAACTCTGCCATAGGTATATCATAGATGTCAATCTTATTCTTCTCGATTAAATGTAACAACAAATCAAGCGGACCCTCGAAAGCCGCCAGCTTTATTTCATAACTCATCAGAAAAATACGCCGATTATTGATTCAAACATTCCCAAGATAAATCGCTGCATAGGTACAAGGATACTTCCGAGGATAGGCGTCATCAAGAAGATAATCAATATCAAAAAGCTGTAACGCTCCAATTCAGCGACCTTCCTCGCCAACTCATAGGGCAACAACTGTATCAGTACTTTTGAGCCGTCCAGCGGTGGGATAGGTATCATGTTGAAGATTGCAAAGTTGATATTGTAGATTAGAATCAGTGAAAAGACCGTCCCTATGCCCGGTGTGATTTCAACGCCGAATTTAACCATCAGCACCATAACAATCAGCGTCAGGAAAGCCGTGACCAAGTTGGAGACAGGCCCCGCCAGTGATACGAGTATATCATCACGGCGCGGGTGCTTGAAGTTGTAAGGGTTTATCATAACCGGCTTAGCCCAGCCGAAACGGACAAGGAACAACATAAGCAGACCGACAGGGTCGATGTGTGCCGAAGGATTTAGTGTCAGCCTCCCCTGCAGCTTGGGTGTTGGATCGCCGAGGGCAACCGCTACCGCTGCGTGTGAGAACTCGTGTACCGTCATAGCTATAATCAAGCCGGGCAGTCCTGCTACCACCTGCATTAAGAATCCGCCAAAATCATCAAACATTAAAACACCTCATTTATTGTTAAATCTGGCTATTCTATTAGTATTTTGGTAAATTTTGTTGAAGCGGAAGTCTAACCGCTAAGGTTATTTTAGCAAACGAAAGAAGTTGAGTCAACAAAATCTTGGGGTGTTTCATAATGTAAATAAGCCGCAATTCATAATTGACAATTTCTAAATTCAAATGTACAACCGTGGGACACACGGGAAGTTACGCTTGTGGAGAACGTGTAAGACCTAAAACCTAGCTGCTTGTAGCAAAGGCTGTGTTCATTGAAGCAAGAATCCACCAGCTTAATCCGTGTGGAGTGTCAAATTTATATTATGATAAACCTTGTAGTAGTAATTATTTTATGAGTTTTATTTTTTTTGTAAAGGAGTTGCATTGTGGAAAATTCATCTTTTTTGGAAATACTAAATGAAATTGATTCTATAGTTTGGGGTGCGCCTCTTTTAGTTTTGCTCGTCGGAACGGGTATATTTTTGACCATTCGCCTTAACCTTATTCAAGTATTCAGATTGCCGCTTGCCTTGGGTCTCATTACGAGTGCCAAAAATCACGGGCTTGGTGATGTGTCTTCGTTCAAGGCTCTTTGTGTCGCCCTCTCTGCAACAGTCGGCACGGGCAATATCGTTGGTGTTGCCACGGCAATCAAACTCGGCGGTCCCGGTGCTCTCTTCTGGATGTGGCTGGCTGCCTTTTTTGGTATGGCCACCAAGTACGCTGAAGGACTTCTGGCAATAAAGTATAGGACTATCGACAGCAAGGAAGAGATCGCCGGCGGCCCCATGTATTATATTCTCAAAGGTTTAGGAAATAAGTTTAAACCGCTAGCCTATTTTTTCGCCATTGCTTGTGTGCTTGTGGCGTTTTTCGGTATTGGAACTTTCCCGCAAGTCAATGCTATTGTTGACAGTTTTGAGACGACTTTCGGCGTGAGCAGAGTTGCAACTGATATTGTGTTGACGGTCTTGGTTGCGGCTGTCACTCTTGGCGGTCTGCAGTCGATTGCCAAAGTCACTGAAATGATCGTCCCGATTATGGCGGCGTTCTATATTATCATTTCGGTTGGTCTGATTCTTTTGAATCTCAACGATGTGCCTGACGCTATCGCTGAGATCATAAGCTCCGCCTTCACAGGTCACGCTGCAGTCGGCGGCTTTGCAGGCTCGACGATTATGCTTGCAATGCAGGCAGGTATAGCCCGCGGTGTCTTTTCTAATGAGTCAGGGCTTGGCTCTGCTCCCATTGCCGCCGCTGCTGCCAAAACTAAATGGTCAGCCGAGCAGGGTTTAATTTCAATGACGGGTACTTTCATCGATACTATCATCATCTGCACAATGACAGGACTTGCTCTCATTTTGACGGGTGTGTGGAACTCTCCGACTTTGGCAGGTGCCGCTATGACTTCAGCCGCCTTTGCATTGGGGCGGTTGCCTTGACTGTAAGCCTTTCACTCTTTGCCTTTACCACTATCCTCGGTTGGAACTACTACGGTGAGCGTGCTATGATCTTCCTCGCCGGAAACAAGGGCGTCCTGCCTTACAGAATCGTCTTCATTTTGCTGGTTGCCTCCGGTGCATTTCTGCAGCTTGAGGCAATTTGGACTCTCGCCGACATTGTCAACGGTCTGATGGCCATTCCGAATTTGATTGCTCTGTGTCTGCTTTCCGGCGTCATTGTCAATGAGACTAAAGTATATTTCAATTACCGCAAAACTTTTGACAGGTAAGTTGAGGTATTGAATAAATTGCAATCAGATGAATGATTTTGAGGATTTGAATATGGATTTATTTAGTGAGGCTTTAGAAGACAGCGTACAATCATTCCAACCGCTGGCAGAGAGAATGAGACCGCGCAGTCTGAATGAGTTCATCGGACAGAGAGAGGTTCTCAAGGGTTATCTGCGTAAGATGATAGAGGCGGGAAATGTGCCTTCGTTGATATTTTACGGCTTACCCGGTACAGGTAAGACAACGCTGGCGAGGATTATTGCCAACACCACCAAGAGTAACTTTAAAAAGATAAACGCCGCCCTATCCGGCATTGGCGACATCAGAAATATCGTCAAAGAGGCGGAGGAACAGCGCAAATTCTACCAACGGCGGACTATCCTCTTCATTGATGAAATCCACCGCTTCAACAAAAGTCAACAGGACTTCCTGCTGCCTTACGTTGAGGACGGGAGGCTCATTCTGATTGGTGCCACGACGGAGAATCCATTTTTTGAAGTCAATCCTGCTCTGCTGTCAAGATTGAGGATAGTACGTCTCAAAAGGTTGAACGATGAGGATATAGTACAGATACTCAACTCTGCCCTCAAGGACAGTGAGCGCGGGCTTGGCGATGAGGGTGTGGACGTTGATAAAGAGGCAATCAGTGCCATTGCCGACTTTGCTAACGGAGACGCGAGGATTGCCCTAAACATTCTGGAGCAGACAGCTGCAAGCGGCAGTGTCACCCTTGAGACCTTGAGAGAGATTCTCGGCGAGAAAGTGCAGAGATACGACAAGAAGGGCGACAATCACTATGATACTGCTTCGGCTTTTATCAAGAGTATGCGCGGCTCCGATCCCGATGCGGCTATATTCTACCTTGCAAGATGATTGCCGGCGGCGAGGATATTAACTTCATAGCACGGCGGGTTGTTATTTGTGCAGCGGAAGATGTCGGCAATGCTGATCCCATGGCTCTGGTTGTGGCTAATGCTGCGGCTCAAGCTGCTCAGTTCGTCGGACTGCCGGAGGCGAGGATTCCCCTTGCACAGGCGGTGACTTATGTGGCGAGTGCTCCGAAGAGCAATGCCGCCTACCTTGCCATTGATGCGGCACTCGCGGACATTGAGAGCAAGGATTGCGGAGAAGTGCCGCTCCACCTTCGTGATACTCATTACAAGGGTTCAAAATTCTTTCACAATGGTGAAGGTTATATCTATCCTCATGATGTTGAAGGTCATTTCGTCAAGCAGCAGTATCTGCCGGATAAGATGACAGGTACTCAATACTACAGACCGACTGATATTGGTGCTGAAGTTAAATTTAAGGAACGCCTCCTATCACTTTGGAAACGTTCAGACTAATTAGTTTGCAAGAGTATTCATTTATTTTTCATATTTAACTTGACTTATATCCTTCTGCAGGTTATAATGTTGCCGTAGATAATAAACTTGCCAAGAGGAAGACGCTTATGGATAATCAGCAGCAAGATGTAAATCAAAATCCTGAATTGGAAAAAAAAGCCGTTGCGCTCAAGTATGATCAACTCAAAGACAGGGCACCGAGAGTCATTGCCAAAGGTCGGGGGCATGTCGCTGAGCATATTCTTGCCGCCGCTCAAAAAAATACGATACCCGTTTATCAAAACAAGGCACTTGTCAATATGCTCATGGCTCTTGAGATTGATCGCGAAATTCCGCCTGAACTTTATAAAGCCATTGCTGAGGTTATGGCTTATGTTTACAGATTAGATTCATCAAAAGGCAGAGAAGAACGTTTCAACCAACTTGCTGCCATGCGTCGAAACAGATAAAATAATGCTTGCAATTTTCGATTGTCAATGATAGAATAGAATCAAATAAAAAAGCGTCCGAGGTGGACGCAGCACCTAATGAGACGGCTAACCCCGTAAGTTTTATGGGTTATCAGTTATATAAGAAGTTGCAGCTACCTAAGGGGAATTAGGCGGCTGCTTTTGACGTAAGGACAAGTATTGCTACAATGATCAAAACGATCACAATGATCTTGTTTTTCTTCATGTGCGTCACCCCATTTCTGGGGTTGGATTTAGCCGCCTACCGTTTAGGTGTTGAGGACAGTATATCACGAATTGCTGTAGTTGTACAGCGTTTTTTTTATGATTCTTTCGGCAGGACAGCTTTCAAGGAGGCAATGGCAACTTCAACCATTGAATCATCAGGCGGCTGCGTTGTCAGATATTGGAGCCACAGTCCGGGCATTATCGCCACCTTGAGTATAGGGTTAGTTGTGCGGGCGGCGGCTCTGATTATTTCGTAAGATATACCTGCAATCACCGGCAGCAGCACAATCCTGCTCAATATCCTCAGCCACAAGTCCGGCCACCCAAGGAACGCGAAGACGAATATTGACACCAGCATCACTATCAACAGGAAGGCAGTGCCGCAGCGCGGGTGTAGTCGCGGGAACTTTTGGACATTCTCCACCGTCAGCGGTAAATCAGCCTCATAGCAGAATATCGTCTTATGCTCCGCACCGTGATATTGGAATACCCGCTGAATATCCTTCATCTGTGATATGGCGGTGATGTAGACGAGGAATATCACCAGCCTCAACACCCCTTCCATCAGATTCAGGAATATTGGATCGTCGGTTATATCGTTGAAGAATTTGGCGGCACCTGTCGGAATTGCAACGAAGAGGATTGACGCCAGAAGGATTGCAAAGGCGATAGTTCCCGCCATTTCCTTATCCGTGAGCTGCTCCTCTTCCTCTCCCGCCATCTTCGCCGAGTATGACAGTGACTTGAGGCCGAGGATTAATGATTCAAATAAAGAGACCGATCCGCGAAGGAACGGCTTTTTTAGTATGGGGTAGCGGTCGCTGATTGATTTAACGGGCTTGACTTCAACTTCAATATTGCCGTCGGGTGCTCTGACGGCAGTGGCAACCTTACCAAAGCCGCGCATCATCACACCTTCAATGACAGCTTGTCCGCCAACTAACGGTTTATTCTCCATATCTTGCCTCCGAATGTTTGATTAGATTTTATTACGCCATGTGAAAGTATTTGCCATATGAGCGGCACATATCGCAATGGCGAGGGCATCAGCGACATCATCAGGCTTGGGTTCCTCGTTAAGGCGGAGCAGCTTGGTCACCATGTAGATGACTTGCTCCTTCGACGCACCGCCGTAGCCGGTGATTGACTGTTTAACCTCATTGGGCGTGATCTCCAGAATCTCAACATCATTCTTGACGGCAGCCAGTAAAACAATTCCCCGTGCCTGTCCGACGGGAATGGCCGTTGTTGAGTTCCTCCCGAAGAACAGTTTCTCAATCCCTATCACTTCCGGCTTATACCTCTTCATCATCAAGTCGAGGTTGTCGTAAATCTTTGCAAGCCTGTCCTGCATTCTTGCCTTCGGGCTTGTCGTGACGGCACCGTAGTGCAGGGCGTTGATATTGCCGTCAACAGATTCAACAAAACCATAACCGCAAATCGCCGTCCCGGGGTCAATACCTAACACCACCATCTAAACACCCTCGCTGCTGACGTCGGCAATGAGTTCCTTAGGCTTGATTAATTTCTTGACGAGCGTGAAAGTGATCTGCCTCAGAGCAACATTAGCCTCAATGAGCTTGACTTTCACCTCGTCGCCGATTCTGAAGGTCTTGCCACTCACCTCACCGACAATGGCAAACTCAGACTCAACATAGATGTAGTAATCATCAGCCATACTTGAGAGCCTGACAAGCCCGTCGACGCCGTTATCAAGCTCAACGAAGAACCCGAACTTCGTCACGCTCACAATGACGCCGTTGAAGTACCTGCCGACAAATCGCTGCATATATTCAACCGCCTTGAGGTCTGTCGTTTCGCGCTCAATATCAACGGCACGCCTCTCACGCTCCGAGGACTGCTTTGCAATGTTTGCAAGGACTTCCTTCATCTTCTCGCTCTGTTTGCGGCTCTTCTTCTGACTGCTGCTGTCCCTGCTAAAAGTCTCACGCAGGAGGCGGTGGACGATTAAATCGGGATAGCGGCGGATTGGTGAGGTGAAGTGAGTGTAGTAACTTGCGGCAAGTCCGAAATGTTCGCCGTAGTTGGCGGTATAGTGAGCTTGCTGCATTGCTCTCAAAGCGGTGTGGTTGATGATCTTCTCTGAATACTTGCCTTTGACTTTGTTGAGGACTTTCTGAATGTCCATAGGTCTGATAGAGCCGTCATTGCGCTTGTTGATGTGAAGTCCGAAAGTTGCAAGCAGGGTGTTGAGGGTGTCAATCTTTTCTGAATCGGGCTGTTCATGCACGCGGTAGATGAAAGGTCTCTGCAGATCATACATATGCTTGGCAACGGTCTCATTCGCCGCCAGCATACATTCCTCAATGACGGACTCGGCAAGGTTACGCTCACGCTTGACTATATTGACAGGGCGTCCTCTGTCGTCAAGAATGATCTTCATCTCGTCGAGGTCGAAGTCAATGGCACCGCGCTTGTTTCTGATTTTCTTCCTGAGGTTGCAAATATCTCTGAGAGTTGAGAGCATTGGGGCTATATCGCCGAGAGTGTCGGACTCTCCCTTGTCGAAGAAATCATTGACGGCGGTGTAGGTAAGCCGCTTATGGACGTGAATAACCGTCGGGAATATCTCGTAACGCTTGACATTGCCGACTTTGTCCAAGTTCATCTCACAAGCCATAGCCAGGCGGTCAACACCGGCATTGAGGCTGCAAATACCGTTGGAGAGCTCCTTCGGAAGCATTGGAACAACCCTGTCAACGGGATAGATACTCGTCCCGCGTTCAAAGGCCTCAATGTCAAGCGGGCTGTTCTCCGTGACGTAGTGGCTGACATCGGCAATGTAGACGCCGAGGAAGTATTCACCGTCCTTGCGCCTTTCCGCGTATACGCCGTCGTCAAGGTCTTTGGCATCTTCGCCGTCAATGGTGACTATCTTGATCTTGCGGCGATTTACGCGCTTGGCTTTCTCTTCCTTGGAAGGCTCATTCTCAACATTTGCGGCAATCTCCCTAACTTCCTGCGGGAACTCCTCAACGATACCGTAACGCCTGAGTATCGCAAGAATATCAACCCCAGGGTCTTTGCTCCTGCCGAGTATCTCTGTTATGATTCCGTGGATCGGATTATTATAGTCCGTTATCTCAACGACGACCTTCATGCCCTTCTTGAGATTTTTGAAGGTTTTGGCGTTCCTTATCAGAATACGCCGACTGATTCGCGCATCGTCCGGCTCAACAATATCAAACACATCTACAGTGTTGAAAGTCCCCACAATCGTCGTGGTGGCACGCTCCAGCACCTTGATAATCCTGCCTTCAGGCTTGCCGGCGGGATCGTAATAATCCCAAGGATCAGAGGTTATCTTGACTTTCACCTTGTCGCCGTGAAGTGCATTTGACATACTGTCCGCGGGGATAAAGAGGTCTTTGGTCTTCTTCGGCTCTGCGTCCTCAGGCGTCACAAACCCAAAACCGCGTGCATTGACGGATAAGTATCCTATCACTATGTTGTCATCTTTCCGTTTCTTGTCTCTTGCCATATATTTCACCTCCGAATGATGTCGTTGAGACTTTCAAACAGTTTGATATTCTCTTGGCGGCTGCGGATTGCTGTCCTGATGTAACTTCCGTCAAGCCCCCTAAAGTTGCCGCAGCTCCTCACCAATATCTTCTGCCTCTTGAGTTCGTCGATTACCTTGCCGGCAATATGCGGCGTTTTGAACTTCATCAGCACAAAGTTGACAGTTGGCTCAAATACCTTGATCCCCTCGATAGCTTGCAGGTGTTCCTTGAAGAAAGTCTTCTCTTCGGCAAGTCGGCGGCGTGTTGATTTAATATATTGAATATCATTGAGTGCCGCAACCCCCGCCTTCTGTGCGAGATAGTTGACATTCCAGACGTCTTTGCCTGATTCCAGCCGCTTGATAATGCCCTCATCAGCCGCGGCAAATCCCAACCTCAAGCCGGGTATAGCAAAGAACTTCGTCAACGAATGAACCACTATCAAGTTGATATGTGTCCTAATCAGTTGGCGGACAGAATAATCATCACCGAGGAAGTCAACAAAGGATTCATCAACCACAACAAAGTCAACGGCGTCAAGGAGTCTCAACACATCAGCACTGTCCAAAAGTGTGCCGGTGGGATTGTTGGGATTGCCGAGAATGAGGCAGTTGATATTTTCTCTGCGAACAGTATCAAGCAACTTGTCAAAATCAATGTTGAAGTTCGCCTCCGTGCAGGTGGTGAAGTAGTGGACTTGACAGCCCGCAGCCTTAGCCGCTCGCTCATATTCCGAAAAGCTCGGAACGGGAATCAGCACTTGTTGAGGTCTGAAAGTATTGAGGAAGAGGTAAAAGAATTCAGCCGCACCGTTGAGGGTGATGATACTGTTGAAGTTGAGATTATACCTTGCAGCAATGGTATTCTTGAGTTCACGAGCTTGAGGATCTGGATAGTGAATGAGTCCGTCAATACCGCTCAATACAGCACTCTTGACAGCCTCACTCATTCCCAAAGGATTGATATTGGCACTCATGTCCAGCCAGTCCTCAGCTTGACCGCTTGCATTGTAAATATTGCCGCCATGCTCAAAGTCCTTCATTTCTTGCTCTTCTTCGGCTTTGAAGTGCTATCAAGCTGATTGAGCTGCTCTTTTAGTTTCTTGATTTCCTGCAGGTTTTTGATTGACTCTGCCGAGGCGGTTTTGAAGTGTTCTTCTGATTCGTTGAGCTGTGCCTGTAACTTCTTGTTTTCGATCTCCAGATCGCTGATCTCTTTCTCTTGATTCTCCACCTTGGACAGATAGGTCTTCAAATCCGTGCGATACTGTTCCAGCTTGGTCTCATCATTTTGATATTGTGCCTTCACCTGCTCCAGCTTGGTATTGAGGACATCGTTGGCACTCTCCACTTCAGTGAGCTTGTCCTTGAGGCCTTCAATGACGTTATCGCGATCCTGCTTCTCTCTTTCGAGTTCATGTATCCTGTCAACCTGCTTATCATAGTCCATTTGAGACTTCAACCCGCTCAGATTAAACAGCCTCAACTTCAACTCAGCAAGGAAACCCTCATCATCTAAACATTCAAATACAATCTTCTTGACTTCATTGTTATCCATAGTTATCACTCCTTAAATAATATCCTCCGTCTCAAATGTGATGCTGCACTCGGAAGATATATCCACCTTCTGCCAATTCGCCATTATTCTTTCTTTGATGATCTCGCTCTCCTTTGAACGAGCCTCCATCAACATCAGCAGGAAACCTGTGCCGCCGGTTTGAGTAACACAGTCACTGCGACGCAGGGTTTTTAGTAATATTTCTCGGAACTTATCCACATTTGATTGATTCTGCGTCTCAATGGTGATGTGCATCAGCTGTACATCTTTTTCGTAGCTCTCAACCAGCCTGCATAAGAATCTGTAGATCGTCTTGAAATCATCAGTGCTGAGGAAGTAGGCACCGGCTTTTATATTCCTTTCGCCGAATATCATTCTCATTTGAGAAATGCCCGTCTTCATAGCCGCTGATTCTTCTTCAGGATTGATACTGCCGAAGAAGGCACAGCCGTGCTTGCCGTTCTGCTTGACATTGTAGAGGGCTTGATCTGCCTTGTGACACAGTGTCAGGAAGTCCGTGCCTTCATTGGGAACGAACACCGCACCGATAGATGTGCCGAGCGGAATATTCATATCTTCGCCCATATATTCCTTGGCGGAGGCAAGCAGCTTGTCATTGAGCCAAGCGGTCTTGTCAATGATCACCGTCTCTTCACGCACGTTTTGACAGAAGGCAATAAACTCATCACCGCCCATACGTCCGGCCAAATCAGTCGTGCGGATTATTTCCTTGATGAGTTCGGCAAAGCGGATCAGAATCCTATCACCCATATTGTGACCATATATGTCGTTGACCAGCTTGAAGCTGTCCAAGTCAATCATAAGCAATACGCCTTGATGATTGCTGCACATCTTGCCTATCTCACGCTGTGAGGCGGCCTTATTTAACAGCCCCGTCATGAGATCGGTATCTGCCGCCTGCTTGAGGCCGTGAATCTTGTCAAGGTTCATCAAGATATTCTCAACGCGTCGCAGCATTACATCTGCCTTGAAGGGCTTGCGTATATAGTCAACGGCACCTATCTCAAAGCCGCGGCTTTCGCTCTCGTCTCTGTCATCAGCCGTCATAATCATTATCGGGACGGGTTCTATGCTCTTCTCCTGCAATATCCTGTAAAGTTCATAGCCGTCCATTTCGGGCATCATCAAATCCGTGAGTACCATATCCGGCTTTTCGGAATCGAACAGTTTCACCGCTTCCTTGCCGGAAGAGGCACAGACTACCTCGTAGCGTTTAGCCATTATCCTTGACGTAATCATGAGCATTACTTGATCATCATCAACTATCAATATCTTTGGCATATCTGTCACCTCCAAGGCAATGAGCTTTAATCAATTCTCCGAAATCTCTGAAACGGCTTTCCCCCTGCCGCGTTTCTCATCTGCACGCTTGCGGAGAGTCAGCCAGAGAGGGCTTGCAATGAAGATTGAAGAGTAGCAACCGCTTGCAAAGCCGACTATCAACGCAAAGGCGAAATCTTTGGTAGTCTCGCCGCCGAAGAAGTAGAGAGCCAAGACCGTGAACAGGCAGGTGAAGACGGTATAGAGGGAGCGTGTCAACGTCTGATATATGGAGCGGTTGACAATCTCATTCAAATCGCCGCCGCGTCTGAAGTGCAGCTTGAGGTTCTCTCTGATTCTGTCGAATATGACTATGGTGTCGTTGATAGAGTAACCGACAATGGTCAGCAGAGCCGCCACGAAGGAAGAGTCAATCTGTCGCTGTGTGAACGAGAAGAAGGCAAGCACAATCAATATATCATGAATGAGAGCAAGGACAGCGGCAATGCCGAAGTTAAACTCAAACCTGTAGGCAATGTAGAGAATGATAAGTCCCCAAGAGATCACGAGTGCCATAACAGCGTTCATAATCAATTCGCTGCCGATAGTTGCACCGACTTTCTCCTCACGCATTACCTCATAGCTGCCGACATTGGAGCGAATCGACGCCATAACGTCCTTGCGTGCATTCTCCTCAAGGTCAACGGTGCGGATCATCACATCAGTGGAAGACTCAACATTGGAACTCTCACCGGAGAGCTGGATTGTACTGCCGTCGAGACCGTAAGGCTTGAGGGAATCACGAATCTGAGTCAAAGTGACGGGCTGCTCAAACTTTAAATCCATGATAGTGCCGCCGGTGAAGTCAATCCCGAAGTTAAAACCCCTTGTCGCCATTGAGATCAGACCGGGGATAATGACGAGCAGCGAGATGATAAACCATACTTTACTTCTCTTGGCGATGTCAAAGTTAGGCATTCTTATTCACCGCCTTCTTGATGTTTGTGGATTTGGGATCGAAGAGGAGGAAGCCGTCAGCACCGTAGGCACCGGGACTTTCAAATATCCTTGAAGCAATCAGCCACTTGAGCAGGTAACGCGTCAAGGTGATTGCGGTGAGCATTGAGAGTATGACGCCGAGGCCGAGTGTTATTGCAAAGCCGCGGATTGTGCCGGTGCCGAAGAAGAAGAGTACTGCGGCAGCAATGATCGTTGTGGTGTTGGAATCGAATATTGTTGTAAAAGCACGCTCAAAGCCGGCGTCCATCGACAGTCTGAGGGACTTGCCGAGGCGGAACTCTTCCTTGAAGTGTTCGAAGATCAAAACATTAGCATCAACGGCCATACCTATGGAAAGAATGATACCCGCGACGCCGGGCAGGGTGAGGGTGGCGTCAAGACCTTTCAGAACGGCAAGAAGAATGACAGTATAAGCCATCAAGCTGATGTCGGCAATGAGGCCGGAGAGTCTGTAGAATGCCAACATGAAAGCCAATACCGCACCGATACCGATGACGAAAGCGAATTCGGATTTATCCTTGGAATCTTGACCGAGAGAGGGGCCGACAGTCCT
>CAJODU010000056.1:1065-16451 GCA_905233325.1 uncultured Selenomonadaceae bacterium | reverse complement strand
GAGAAATCCCAGAACTACAGCGAGGTGCAATTTACTTTCTTTGCCCATTTAATCACCTTCCACAAAAGCAACGAATAATAAACAGCAGACGACAGATAGTGCTTGACTAACCGCCACCTGCGAATATTATCGAGTGAATATATTATTTTTCATTATTCTTCATTCTATTGATAGCACTGAAGAGGGCGCGGATTGAGGCATTGATGATGTCGGTGTCCATACCGGCACCCCAAGTGATTTTGCCATCGTCGCCGGTGATACTGATATAGGCAATAGCCCTCGCAGTCTGCCCGATCTCAAGGGCGTGCTCATTGTAGGTGAGGTCGTGATATTTGATGTTGAGATTTTTTTGCAAGGCACTGCTGATTGCATCAAGTCTGCCGTTGCCGTGTGCCTCATAGTTGACGTGCTTGCCGTCGATCTCCAGTTCAACATTACCCTTGCGAGTGCCGTCCGGCTCTTTCTTGAGGAGGAAGTCCAGCAGCTTGTAAGGTGTCTCAACGTTGACATACTCGTCGTGGAAGATTTGATAGATTTCATCGGCAAGAAGTTCCTTATGTTTCTGATCGGAAACACGCTTGACGCAGTAGCCGAAGTCCTCGCGCATTTTTTTCGGCATCTCTATACCGTAACGCTGCTCCATAACGTAACCGACGCCGCCTTTGCCGCTCTGTGAGTTGATTCTGATAACATCGCCGTCATACGTCCTGCCGACATCGTGAGGATCAATCGGGAGATAGGGAACAGTCCAGCGTTCGGGATTCTTCTCATCACGCCAATGCATACCTTTAGCGATAGCGTCTTGGTGACTGCCGCTGAAAGCAGTGAAGACCAAAGCACCGGCATAAGGCTGGCGGTCGTGTACATGCATTCTGGTGACACGCTCATACATCTCAACAAGTTCAGGCATATTCGAGAAGTCAAGATTGGGATTGACACCGAGTGCAAACATATTCATGGCGATTGTCACAATGTCAACATTGCCTGTTCTCTCGCCGTTGCCGAAGAGCGTGCCTTCTATCCTGTCCGCTCCGGCAAGCAGACCAAGCTCACTGTCCGCGACGCCGCAGCCTCTGTCGTTGTGCGGGTGGAGACTCAATACAACCTTGTCGCGATACTTGAGGTATTTGTTGATATAAGCCACTTGCATGGCGTAGACGTGAGGCATTGACATCTCAACGGTGACGGGGATATTGATAATCGGATTGCGATCAATAACCGGCTCCCAGACGTCCAAAACGGCGTTGCAGACCTCAAGGGCATATTCCGGCTCGGTTCCGGTGAAACTTTCCGGCGAATATTCAAAACGATAATCGGCACCGGCCTCTCTCGTCAAGTCAAGGAGAAGCTGAGCACCGTCCGTGGCAATCTTCTTGATCTCGTCCTTGCTCATCTTGAAGACCTGTTCACGCTGTGCAACGGAAGTGGAATTGTAGACGTGGACAATGACATTTTTGGTGTTTTTGATTCCTGCAAGTGATTCAAAGGTTTTCTTGATGATATGCTCTCTCGCTTGCGTGAGGACTTGGACAGTCACATCATCAGGGATCAGATCATCTTCAATGAGCCTTCTGAGAAGTGCATATTCCGTATCAGATGCGGCAGGAAAGCCGACCTCTATCTCTTTAAAGCCAACTTTGATAAGCGTCTTGTAAAATTCTATCTTCTCATCGAGTGACATGGGAATTATCAAAGACTGATTGCCGTCGCGAAGATCGACACTGCACCAAATGGGAGCTTTTTCGGGGTATTCTTTGTTCACCCAGTCCAAGATAATTTCCGGCGGCATATAGTAACCTTTACGATATTTTGTATGATTTTTCATCATTATAACAGCGGCAAATATTTACGATTTTAATCGAAATAATCCGCTAACACCTCCTAATCTGATCAATGTTATGTCAATCAGCAGATACAGTCTGTCTTTTAGTCTAATCAAATCTGCTCGATTAATTTTAATAGTTAATTTTGCAAAAGTCAACAAAATATTAACCTGAAAAAATATTATGATTCTTTAATATTGGACGATTTTATTTATTTATGATAGAATAACCACCAAAAGAGGTGTTGCAGTCTTGGATACAGATTTTATGATAAGCAATCTCATTGTAGCAGTAAGTGCAGTTGTTCCTATGTTTACCTTGATGTCAATAGGTGCCTTCGTCAAGTATAACAAATGGCTCAGTGAAGAGGAACTCGTACACATGAACAGAATGGTTTTCAGGGTTTTCTTCTGCTGTATGATGTTCCATTCGCTATATACAACGGACTTGGCGGCAACTTTCAGACCTAAGCTCATGCTCTTCGGAGCCTGCGGTGTGTTGGCAGTCTTCACGCTGCTGATGATAATCATTCCGAAGATTGAGCCGGACAATCGCAGACGCGGGGTCATGGTTCAAGCCATATTTCGGAGCAACTTTGTGTTGATGGGTGTGCCGATTGTCGCAAACATTTTCGGTGATGATAATATAGCGGTGTCAACGATGATGATTGCTGTGATTGTGCCGATTTACAATATCCTTGCGGTATTTGCACTGGAGACCTTCAGAGGTGGGAAGTTTGCACTGATTCCAATCCTCAAAGGTGTGCTGAAGAATCCAATGATACTCGGAGCAATCGCAGGAGCTCTCTGTCTGATACTGGGTATTCACATTCCAAAGCCGGTGCTTAAACCAATCGGACAGATTGCCGCGGCAACAACACCCGTCGCACTGATTATACTCGGTGCCTCATTCAAGTTCGGAAGTACCCACGAACACAGACCTCAACTCACCGGCTGCATAGTCGGGCGGCTTTTGATAGTTCCGGCGATTATGCTGTCAACGGCGATTGCACTTGGTTTTAGAGGTATTGACTTTGTAACATTGATTGCGATTTTCGGAACACCCTGCGCGGTAGTTTCTTTCGCCATGGCACAGCAAATGGGCGGCGACAGCGAACTTGCAGGGAACTGCGTGGTATTCACCTCAGCCCTCTCCTGCTTTACTATCTTCTGCTGGATACTATTATTCAAGACGTTGGGAATCTTCTAACAAATATTTAACCTATAGCAATCATTTTCGGTGTTTCTGAAAGTTTACCCATAATAATTCTTGACAAAATATGCCTTGACAGCCATTTTGTTGACCAATCATCTGCCCCTTCTGAAAGTTTTTCTGTTGTAAATTCATCTGTGTTCTTATTGTAATTTAATATACCATCACATGTTTTATTTTTTTCGACGCTATAACCAATTTTCATTTCGTCATGCGTCTCATTCATCAATTTGTACCAGCCATACATTACCTTCCAACCTCTCTCAATGCTGCTGCATAATTATAAATTTCTTGAGCTTTTTCATGTGCTTCGTCGTATTTGATACCCTCTGCCATATAAAGACTTTCCAAAAATTCATGGTGTAGAAGAACAATGTCACGCTTTTGGATATTGACACCTTCAATTAATCTTTGCCAAGATTGTGCCATCTCATAATCAGGATCAAATGTACATAAACCATCTTCCAGTTCATGCTGTTCATAAAATACATGATTCTTGATTCGCTCTATATCTTGTTTCCTATATCCTGTATTTTGAGCTATACGACGGCAATCATTTGTCATACTGCGAACCAATCCGTAATATCTTATAGCGTGTTTAACTGCTTCTCTGCTATTTGGATTTAATGCTCCTGCAAGACCACCGGTTATTACTGACATAATTATATTGAGCGTCTAAACTTCCATTATAATCGGCAGGATCATCGGGCGGCGGCGTGTCTTATCAAAGAGATGCTGTGCCAGCACGTCCTTAACACTCAGCTTTATTGTTGACCAATCACTGATCTGCTCATTCTCGCAGAACTTCAAAACCTGCTGCACTTGACTTTTTGCCTCTTCCATAAGTTCCTCAGATTCTCTAACGTAAACAAAGCCGCGTGAGACTATATCGGCATTGGAGACGAGGCGGTGTCCTTCCCTGTGCATGGTGATGACAACTATCAAGATACCGTCCTGTGACAACTGTCTGCGATCTCTCAGAACGATATTTCCCACATCACCGACACCCAGACCGTCAACCATCACAACGCCGGAGGTAACTCTGCCGATTATTTTGCCGCTCTCACGAGTAAACTCATAGACGCTGCCATTCTCACCGACAAGAATATTTTCCTTAGGCATACCAAGCTCCTCAGCAATTTTGGCATGGCTGACAAGATGATGAAGTTCACCATGCACAGGCATAAAGAACTTGGGACGAATGAGATTGTGCATTAACTTTAACTCTTCACGTGAGGCATGACCTGAAACGTGGATACCGTCGCTTCGGTTGTAGACGACACTTGCACCCAGTCTCAACAGATTGTCAACTGTCTTTGTAACAAGCCGCTCATTGCCCGGTATGGGCGTAGCGGAGATAATGACTTTGTCACCGGGTATAATGTCAACCTTCCTGTGATCGCTGACTGACATTCTGGTGAGTGCGCTCATCGGCTCGCCTTGAGATCCCGTAGTTGCTATGACAATGCGGTGTGCCGGATAGTTGCCAATCTCGTCAACGTCAATGATAGTGCCTTCGGGAGCGTGAATATAGCCCAGTTCCAAGCTGATATTGACAACATTGACCATGCTCCTGCCGAGGATAGCCACTTTGCGCTTATACTTGACGGCAGTATCAATCACCTGCTGTATTCTGTGGACATTTGAAGAGAAAGTTGCAACGATTATTCTGCCGGTTGCATTGCCAAATTCACGATCAAAGGCAATACCAACTGTCTTCTCGCTTGGTGTGTGACCTTCCTTTTCGGAGTTGGTTGAATCTGCCATCAACACCAAAACACCGCGGCTGCCGAGTTCGGCAAATTTTCTAAAGTCCGTCATTCGATTGTCAATCGGAGTGTAGTCAAACTTAAAGTCACCGGTGTGGACAATCATTCCAATGGGGGTTTTGATTGATATTCCGACTGAATCGGGTATAGAGTGATTGACTCTTATAAAGCCAATATTAAAACAGCCGGCATTGATATTCTCGCCCGGTGTAATAGGTTTTAGACTGCCGGAATCAACACCGTTCTCTTTAAGTCTGCCCTCAAGTATACCAAGTGTAAGCCTTGTTCCATAGACAGGCACAGATAATTTTTTTAGGATATAAGGCAGGGCACCAATGTGATCTTCATGACCGTGAGTTAAAACTATTGCCTTGAGACAATGCTGATTTTCCAAAACATAAGTAATGTCGGGTATCACTAAATCAACGCCGAGCATTTCCTCATCAGGAAACATCAATCCGGCATCAAGCAAGATCATATCATCGCCATAACGTATTACGTTCATATTTTTGCCAATCTCGCCAAGACCGCCGAGCGGTATTATTTGCAATTTTTGATCATTTTTCAAATGAAAATACACCTCCAAAATTATGAGGAATTATTAATGAGGTATCGGGAATTATTTTCCGTTCATAATTCCTAATTCAACATTATTTTACTCCGAACAATTCATCATAGTTATTCTAACACTTAATATTTACAAATGCAATAATCACTTTAGAAAAAATTGTGACTGATTATTAAAATTGTGATATAATCATCTCAAAAATCAGGAGAGAGGTTAGAATATGAAGGAAATGATTTTGGTTTTGGACTTTGGCGGACAGTATAATCAGTTAATTGCAAGGCGCGTCCGTGAAAATAATGTCTATTGTGAAGTACACAACTACAGTGACGAGATTATCGACAAATTGAAATCCTTAAAGCCGCGCGGTATAATCCTAACCGGCGGACCGCAAAGTGTCTATGCTGATGATTCTATCAAGTGCAAGCGTGAACTCTTTGAGCTGGGGATCCCGACATTGGGTATCTGCTACGGTGCCCAGGCTATGACTTACGCACTCGGAGGAAGTGTCGAGAAGGCTGAAGTCAGTGAGTATGGCAAGACGGAGCTTTTGATTAGCGATGATTCTCAGGTTGTTATTGATGTTGCTAAAGAGTCGGTCGATTGGCTTGTCTCCGGTAAATCTAAACTGTTTGCAGATGTTGAGAACAATTCCACTGTTTGGATGAGCCACACTGACCGCATTACTAAAGTGCCGGAAGGTTTTGTCGTCACTGCTTCAACCGCTAACTGTCCTATAGCTGCACTGGAGGATTCAAGCAAAAATCTCTATGCCGTCCAGTTCCACCCTGAGGTTGTCCACACCGTTGAGGGCAAGAAGATTTTTAGTAATTTTGTTGATATTTGCGGCTGCTCGCGTGATTGGCGTATGGATTCCTTTGCCGAAGATACTATCAATCAACTCAAGGCAAAGATTGGCGGCAAAAAAGCCCTCTGTGCATTGAGCGGCGGTGTGGATTCGTCTGTCGCGGCGGTGATGATGAGCAAGGCTATCGGCAAAAATTTAACGTGCGTCTTTGTTGATCACGGACTCCTTCGCAAGAATGAGGCTGACGAGGTGGAGGCTGTCTTCAAAAACTACGACCTCAACTTCATTCGCGTCGATGCCGGTGAGAGATTCCTGACGAAACTCAAAGGCGTGACGGAGCCGGAACGCAAGCGCAAAATCATTGGTGAGGAATTTATCCGCGTTTTCGAGGAAGAGGCAAAAAAAATCGGTGCCGTTGACTTTTTGGTTCAAGGCACCATATATCCTGATGTTATTGAGA
Source organism: uncultured Selenomonadaceae bacterium (assembly GCA_905233325.1). GTDB lineage: Bacteria > Bacillota > Negativicutes > Selenomonadales > Selenomonadaceae > Quinella. The sequence goes on along the minus strand of CAJODU010000056.1, from coordinate 9,814 downwards.
GCGGGCTGGGTAAGTCCGCTGTGATTAAGTCTCATCATAATGTTGGCGGTCTGCCGGATCACGTCGATTTTAAAGAGATCGTCGAGCCGCTGAGATTGCTGTTTAAAGATGAAGTCCGCGAAGTTGGGCGGCAACTCGGTCTGCCTGAGAATTTGGTTAGCCGCCAGCCGTTCCCCGGTCCGGGTCTTGGGATTAGAATCATTGGCGACGTCACGGCGGAGAAAGTCAAAATTGTCCAAGATGCAGATTACATTTACCGTGAGGAGATCGCCAAGGCTAAAGTTGAAGATTTGGGGCAATACTTCGCCGCTCTCACGAATATGAGATCAGTCGGAGTTATGGGTGACGGCAGGACTTATGATTATGCAATCGCCCTGCGTGCCGTTATGACGAGTGATTTTATGACGGCAGAGGCCGCACAGATTCCCTGGGAAGTCCTCAATACCGCCGCAAACAGAATCGTCAACGAAGTCAAAGGCGTCAACCGCGTCCTCTACGACTGCACCAGCAAGCCGCCCGCAACTATTGAATTTGAATAGTTTTCAATTCAGAGAACTCAGCAGAAAATCATACCAAGCATCGAGACCCTCACCTGTTGTGCAGGAAGTCTCGATTATTTTTATGTTCGGGTGAATTGTCGTCAAATCCTCGCGAGCCGACTCTATATTAAAGTTAGTGAATTTGAGAATGTCGATCTTGTTAAGGACGGCAACGGCGGATTCTTTGAAGATCAGAGGATATTTAAGCGGCTTGTCGTCGCCCTCAGTGATTGACAGGACAACGGCTTTAATATTTTCACCGACATCAAATTCAGCAGGACAGACGAGGTTGCCGACATTTTCAACGATTATCAAATCCAGAGAATCAAGATCAAGAGATGACGCCGCACGCTTAACCATAGCCGCATCAAGGTGACAACCGCCGGCAGTGTTGATCTGAATTACTGGAACGTTGTGACGCTCAATCCTCTCTGCATCCTTCGCGGTGAAGAGATCGCCTTCAATGACAGCCATCTTCACCTTATCCTTGAGATTGGCGATTGTCAATTCCAGCAAAGAAGTCTTGCCGCTGCCGGGGGAACCCATAAGATTTATGACGAAGACATTTTTTTCTTTGAAAAAATTTCGGTTTTCTTCAGCGATTTTATCATTCTCGCCAAGAATATTCTTCATTACTTCAACTTTCAACAAATCTCACCCTCAATCACCGAAGCCGTATTTTTCAATGACATAATCCAAGTCCTTATCGCCGCGACCGCTGAGATTGACGAGGATAGAGCCGCTGCCCATCTTCTTAGCACGGCGCATAGCGTAGGCGACGGCGTGGGAACTTTCAAGTGCGGGAATGATACCTTCATAGCGGGAGAGCTTGAAGAAGGCGTCCACAGCCTCTTTGTCAGTAGCCACATCATAGTTGACACGCCCGCTATCCCTGAGGAAGGCGTGTTCGGGACCGACCGAAGGATAATCAAGACCGCTGGCGATGGAGTAGACAGGTGCAGGGTTGCCGTCGCTGTCTTTGAGCATAATGCTGTCAAAACCGTGCATAACACCTTCTGAGCCGTAAGACATAGAGGCTGCATGCTCGCCGAGAGTCTCACCGCGACCGAGAGGTTCAACGCCGACAATCTCAACGGGATCATTGATAAACGGCAGGAAGAAACCGATTGAGTTGGAACCGCCGCCGACGCAGGCAGTTATCACATCAGGCAAAAATCCCATCATCTCTTGGAATTGCTCACGAGCCTCAACACCAACGATATATTGGAAGTCCCTAACCATCAGCGGGAAGGGGTGAGGACCGACAGCACTGCCGATACAGTAAATAGTAGTCTCGTAGTTCTCAAGATAGTCTTCAAAAGCGGCATCGACAGCCTCTTTCAAGGTCTTCAAGCCGGTTGATACGGGAACAACTTTAGCACCGAGTACCTTCATTCTGGCAACGTTGGGAGCTTGTTTGGCTATGTCAACCTCGCCCATGTAGATTGTACAGTCAAGACCGAAGAAGGCTGCGGCAGTCGCGAGTGCAACACCGTGCTGACCGGCACCTGTCTCAGCGATAATGCGTTTCTTACCCATAAATTGAGCCAAAAGCCCCTCACCCATGCAGTGGTTGAGCTTGTGGGCACCGGTATGGTTGAGGTCTTCACGCTTGAGATAAATCTGGCAATCACCGAGAAGGCGGGAAAGTCTCTTGCAATGATAAACGGGCGTCGGGCGACCCTGGAATTCTTTGCGAATACGGCGAAGTTCATTGATAAAATCCGAAGAGTGGCAAATTGTCATATACGCCTTAGTGATCTCTTCAAAGGCAGGTATTAATTTTTCCGGCAGATATGCTCCACCGTACTTTCCGAAACGACCATCTTTGTCAGGATAATTTTTCAAATAAGTAGTGAAATCCATAAAAAATTCTCCTCTGTAAAAAAATTTTCAGTTCACAAAATAATTTGAACTCATTGATATTTTAACCTCAAAAGAAAAATTTTTCATTTTGATGATATTTCCTTTTCTTGACGAATTGACAGAATAATTTTTCTTTGGTAAAATACTATAGCAATTAAATTTACTTGTACGGGGAGGTCTCATAATGGAAGTTAAATATGAGTCGACTATTACATCAGTTGGCAAACTTGCTCGCGAATTTCTCGAAAACAATAGCAGTGTAATCCTCTTAAATGAGGGGATTCATCCTAACTTGGCAGATATGGTGGTTGAGCATACTGTTGGCGAACTTACTGCCGATATTGAAGCCGGCGATAAACTCAAAATTGGCAACACTGATTTTAAAGTCGTGAAAGTCGGCGACATTGCCAACAAAACTGTCCGCGAGGAAGGTCACTGCACTCTTGTTATCAATGCGGACGGAACAATGCCCGGTCAGATTATCGTCAAAGGTGTTATGCCTCCTCGTCTGCGCATAGGCGACAAAATTCAATTCTTGAAAAAATAATCGAACTCAATATAAAAAATAAGACCATCTCCGATTCACAGGGAGATGGTTTTTGGTTTTAATATCATTCACCATTAGAAAAGCGTATTCTTCCAACGCTGTCAAAAACTATAAAAGGTTTATATTCTTTACCGCTATTATCTTTTAATTTTATAGTTCCACTGGTTCTGCCGGAAAAAGCCTCTTTTAATGCTCCAATAGGTGTTATCACTATATAGAAGTTATCTGTAAAGGCAAAATTTGAAGGCAAGTTATATCTGCGTAATTCTTCATCATATACAAGTGTAAGGCGGTATCGCTTTTTTTCATTGCTGCTTATCAAAATACAATATGCAGCATTGTTTCTAGCTTGTAAAATTTCTTCGTCTTGCTGTTTGTATGAATTTATTCTTCTTGCCGCTTGCATAAAACGGAGCTCACTATATAAACTCTTCATCAGATATTCAGCTTGCATAGTTTGAAATTCATTGCTGATTTTGGGAATAGCTATTGAAGACAAAACTGCTATCACCGCGACTAAAAATACCACCTCAATGAGTGCATAGCCTTTCTCGTTCATATTTATTGAGTTTCGACCTTGGTAAATTTATCAGATGTATTTCCGTCTAAAGTTGCACGCGGATTTTTTTCTACCGTCGTTATACTATATGTAGAAGAAGATAAATCTTTTTCTTCACCTTCTACATAAACAGAACCCGAAGGAGGCTTTATTTTGTCTACATCTTGTACATAGTCTTTGAGATCGCTAATGTCAGACGGTACTTTTCCATTATCCATTTGATAGAGAGCAATGGCAGTGTCAAGAGTTGAAAGATCAGCCTGCACCTTAGCTGTGTTGGCTGAGGTAGTGATAGCGGCGAAACGCGGGATCGCGACAGCAGACAGTATACCAAGTACAGTAATCATCAAAATGACTTCTAATGTTGCAAAGCCGCGTTCATTTAATCTTCCCAACAAAACCAACCACTCCTATCTTACTGATCAAGGATTTTTTCAGATCATTAAGTATTCATTTCAGCAGAGCAGTCCTCAATACTTCGTCCATATGCTCCACCGGCACAAATTCAAGTTTTTCTCTGACATTTTCAGGTATATCCTCAAGGTCGCGGGTATTTTCTTTAGGTAATATTATCGTGTGCATACCTTCACGATAAGCCGCAAGGACTTTTTCCTTGAGACCGCCGATTGGCAGGACATTCCCGCGAAGAGTGATCTCGCCTGTCATAGCAACATCACTTCTGACCTTGCGCTTGGTGAGAGCTGAGATCATAGCCGTCGCCATCGTGATACCTGCACTCGGTCCGTCTTTGGGGACAGCACCTTCAGGGACGTGAACGTGAATATCATTCTTTTCGTAGAAATCCTCTTCAAGTTTCAAAATATCGCTGCGACTTCTGACATAGGTGAGACCAGCCTGCGCGGATTCCTGCATAACATCACCGAGCTTGCCGGTGAGAATGAGTTGCCCCTTACCCTTGAGGACTATTGCCTCAGTGGGAAGAATATCACCTCCGACTTCAGTCCACGCCATACCTGTTGAGACACCAACTTGAGGCTTTTTCTCTGCTTTTGTCTGAATGAATTTAGGTTTGCCGATGAAGTCCGTCAAATTCTTTTTGGTGATTTTGATAGGCTTTTCGGAACCCTCAACAATCTTCCTTGCCGCCTTACGACAAGCCTTTCCGATGATTCTTTCAAGCTCACGGACACCGGCTTCACGGGTATACTCGGCAATTATCTCTTGAAATACACCTGTGCCGAATTTAACATCATTGACACCTAATCCATTTTCAGATTTTTGACGCTTAGTCAAGTGTCGCTTGGCAATCTCATACTTCTCAGCCTCGGTGTAACTCGACAGCGTGATAATCTCCATTCTGTCACGAAGAGGCTTGGGGATAGTGGTGAGTGTGTTGGCAGTGACAATCCAAAGGACATGAGACAAGACGAAGGGCGTGTCAATGTAGTGGTCGCTGAAAGTATTGTTTTGAGCAGGATCAAGAACCTCAAGCAATGCGGAAGAAGGATCACCGCTATAGCCGGCAGCTCCGATTTTATCCACTTCATCAAGCAGAAAGACAGGATTATTTGCTCCTACTTTTTTGAGACCTTGAATTATTCTGCCCGGCATTGCTCCGACATATGTGCGCCTGTGTCCTCTGATTTCAGCCTCGTCACGAATACCACCGAGTGAGGCACGGACAAATTTCCTATTCATCGCCTTTGCAATCGACGAGGCAAGTGAAGTCTTGCCGACACCCGGAGGGCCAACCAGGCAGAGGATAGGGGAGGGCTTATCTTTCACCAATTCCTTGACAGCGAGAAAGTCCAAAATCCTCTCTTTGACCTTTTCAAGACCGTAATGATCTTGATTGAGGACTTTTTCGGCGTTGGCAAGATCCATCATATCTTCAGTGGACTTGCTCCACGGCAGATCCATTAACCAGTCAACGTAAGTTCTGATAACACTGAGTTCTTGTGACATTGACGGCAATTTATCCATACGCTTGAGCTCTTTCTCAACTATCTTTTTGACTTCCTCAGGATAGCCGTCTTCTTCTAATCTCTTGCGATATTCGGCAATCTCATCAGAACGATCTTCATCTTCGCCAAGCTCCTTGTGAATTGCCTTGAGTTGCTCACGGAGATAGTAGTCTTTTTGTATTTTCTCCATCTGCTGGCGAACTTGCTGCCCGATTTTATTCTCCATTTTGAGGACTTCAAGCTCACGAGCCAGAATTTCGTAGAGTTTTTCCATACGTTTTTCAACGTCAATGCACTCTAATATAGCTTGTTTATCCTCCAGCTTGAGGTTTAAGTGGCTGGCGATCAGATCAGCGAGGCGTCCGACATCTTCAAGGATCGTCACCGCTACAAAAGTTTCCGGCGGTATCTTTCGACTGAGTTTAACCCAATCTTCAAACTCATGCACAACGCCGCGAATCATTGCCTCCATATGCAGCGATTCAGTCCATTGATCCTCATATACTTCAATATCAACTTCGGCATAATTTTCAAATTCACGATAGCCAACCATTACACCGCGTTGAATACCTTCAACAAGCACACGAATATTGCCGTCCGGCAGCTTTAGAATTTGTTTTATTTCCGAAACGGTTCCCACATCATATAATTCATCTCGTGTTGGTGATTCGTTATCTATCGTTTTTTGTGCAACCAGAAAAATCTTGCGATCCTCTACCATTGCTGCCTCTATAGCATTTACTGAACGGTCTCTCCCTACGTCAAGATGAACTATCATATTTGGAAATATCGTCATACCGCGCAGCGGCACAATAGGCAAATGTATTAATTCAGCCATTAAATTCACTCCTGTTGCTATTAGGGGACTCTTTCACTCCTAACCGGGTTCAGCCTGTTTTAGTCTTTTTCGTTTTGCTGCTGTCAATTTGAAGGACAGGGTCTTGATTTTGTTCGACGACTTCTTTTGTGATAACACAGCTCTTTTTGCCGCTGACAGAAGGAGCCTCAAACATCACATTTCTCATTATCTTCTCAAGGATAGAACGAAGCCCTCTTGCACCGGTATTTCTTCTGATGGCCTCTTTGGCAATCATTCTTATTGCCTCTTCTTCAAATACGAGATTCGCGCCGTCCATCTCCATCAATTTTTGATATTGCTTTATCAGTGCATTTTTGGGCTTGGTTAATATCTCTATTAATGTCTCTTCATCAAGTGCATCAAGTGTAACGATTATCGGCAGCCTTCCAACCAATTCAGGAATTAAGCCATCTTTTAACAGATCGTCGGGCAGCACCTCTTTAAGTATGGCACCCGTGTCTTTTTCTGATTTTGATTTTACATTTGCACCAAAACCGAGTTGACTGCCTTGCAGACGTTTTTCAATGACTTTATCAAGTTCGGTAAAAGCACCGCCGCAGATGAATAAAATATTGTGAGTATCTATAACTATTTGAGACGGCATTTGAGTGGGATTGCGAAAACCTCCGCCGCTCTGCATACCAATAGTGACTTTTGTGCCTTCCAAAACCTTCAACAAGGCCTGCTGAACACCTTCGCCGGAAATATCACGCCCCATACCGTTCTTTCGAGCAATTTTGTCAATCTCATCAATATAAATTATACCGCGCTCCGCCTTGAATACATCGTTATCGGCAGCTTGAAAGAGTTTGAAGAGAATATCATCAACGTCGTCTCCGACATATCCTGCCTCTGTCATAGCGTTGGCATCAACAATGGCAAGTGGTACATTTAATATTTTGGCTAAAGTTTGAGCTAAAAGTGTCTTGCCGGATCCTGTAGGACCAATCATCAATATATTTGATTTTTGAAGTTCAACTTCACCCTTGGCACGTTTTCCTTTTTGATTGATTCGCTTATAATGATTGTAAACCGCCACAGAAAGTGTCTTCTTGGCATCATCTTGCCCAATTACATATTGATCCAAGATAGAGCATATCTCTTTTGGCTTTGGCAGTTCTTCAGATGCTTTAGAAACGACGTTGCTGCCTTCTTCATCATCTTCTTCTATTATCTCACTGCAAAGTTCTACACATTCATCACAAATATAAACATTGTGCGGACCTGCTACTAATTTTCGTACTTGGTGTTCTGATTTTCCACAAAATGAACAGTGAAGACTGCCGGAATTTCCTCCGAATTTTATCACGTCCCAACCCCCCATTATTTCACATATAATATTATACGTAATTTATAACAAATATTGCAGCATATGTCAAGCAAGGATTTGTATTAGACGGAAAAATCTGTTCGACAATTCCTAGTTTTCAAAATACGAGTATGTATCAATGGTGTCAATGAATACTCCGTCAAACGAAGCTGCCATAATCATATCCAAATAGCTGCCGGAACTTCCATAGAGAATAGATTTCCATTGAGGAGTCCAATACTTTACCCTGTAACTGCCCCAATCACTGTTTACTTTACTTAACCAAGTCGGTGGATTTTTATTCCAGCTTTTTTTCCAATATGGTCTATAAGTTTCAGCCTCACCTACACTCATATATGCAAGCACTATTCGACGTTTACCGTCAGATCTCTTTTTCAAACGCTGGACTTGCTGCTTGGTGAGCGGAGTACCGCCAAAGTATAGATCTATGATGAGCATATCTTGCTTTGTTGCCGCAAGAGCATCTATGTATTTTTTGACTGTGCTGTATCGCCCTGGATTTAGCATCACAAGGAAACTCTTAACATTTCTCAAGTTATAGCATATTTTCGGGCTTTCTGTAAGTTTCATACCATAAGGTATATCCAATTCCCAGCGAGATGAAACGGATTCAACAATACCCAGAGCATTTGCCTTTTGATAGGCATCGCGGATTTTTGCGGCTGAATGGCAATAATCTAAATTGAATACAGGAAATTTTCTTTGCAGCGGTAATTTTAATAATTGTTTATGATAATTTGTGTCTGTTTTTGAGGTCATTACATTTTCTTTCATTCCTCCGCCATAGAACATTGATTCGACCATCAATCCATCAAGTGTATTAAATAATTGCGGATATTTCGCCAGCAAAGACGACGCACCGTTACCCAGCATTATGAAATTATTTTTCCTTGATTTTGAATAGTTTCTTATATCTGTCAATAATTGAACCATTTGTTTTGACGGCGTTGAAGTATTTGATGATTTTGCTGAAGATATTCCCATAGTCTCAATCAAAATCACAAAAATGATTAATAAGCAGAATACATATCTATATCTACTCATCATATTGAATTGACCTCCGTCCGTACACATCAATCCAAAAAAGCACCGACAACAAAAAAAGTTGCGTGTGCTTTAGAATA
>CAJODU010000056.1:0-1012 GCA_905233325.1 uncultured Selenomonadaceae bacterium | reverse complement strand
GCTATAATCCTTGTATTCATCTTGACGGCATGCAAAAAGTCAATGGAAAGATTCAGCGTAACCACGCTCTTGTTGAGCTCATTGCAGATTATACCCATTGCAGTATCCGCCAAGGTTGTTAAAACTCCGCCATGACAAATATCACAAAAGTTGGTATGCTGCTTGTCAACCGTCAACTCTAAATGAACCTTGCCGTCGTCAGTCGGCACTACTTCAATATCAAGCGTATCAATGATTGTGTTGCTGTGGCAAAAATCTATAATATTTTGTTGCGTAGGTTTCATCTTAATCTTAATACCTCTTAATCAAGTTCAAGAGAACGCCACATATAGTTGACTCTTGCCTTGACGTCCTTGCTCATTTCGATTTCTTCCGGCCATTCGCGGCTGTGTCCTTCCTCAGCCCAAGTCTTAGTAGCATCAATTCCCAACTTTGCCCCCCACTTTGCCATCGGTGAGGAATGATCCAACACATCAAGCGGACCGTGGACAATCTCAAGATCGTGGTCGGCGTCAATATTGTTGAATACACGCCAAGCCACTTCGCTAATGTCTTGAACGTCAACGTGAGAATCAACAACAATAATCATCTTGACATTCATCATTTGACCCATACCCCAGAGTGCGTGCATGACTTTCCTCGCCTGCATGGGGTATTGTTTTTTTATTGAGACTATAACGCAGTCGTGGAAGACACCTTCAAGCGGCATGTTGATGTCAATGATCTCAGGCAGCATTTGTTGGAGCAGCGGCAGGAATATACGCTCAGTCGCTTTTGCCATATAGCAGTCTTCCATTGGCGGGCGTCCGACGATAGTTGCGAAGTAAATGGGATTCTTGCGGTGAGTAATGCAAGTGACATGGAATACGGGGTAGTCGTCAGCGAGAGAGTAGTAACCGGTGTGATCGCCGAAAGGCCCTTCACGACGCAGCTCATCAGTCAATACATAGCCTTCAAGGACAATTTCGGAATAGGCAGGGACTTCGAGATCAACCGTCACGCATTTAGTCAT
>CAJODU010000055.1 GCA_905233325.1 uncultured Selenomonadaceae bacterium | reverse complement strand
GAGAATCTTCAAGGCCGTCAAGGAATATGGCGGTGATGTGATGATGACCCGTGCCGACCACCCGACCGGCACCGATCGCCTTGCTGAAGTTGCCGCTGCGTTCAATGATGTTGATTTAATCGTCAATGTGCAAGGTGATGAGCCGCTGATTGAACCTTCGTTGATTGATAATTTAATCTCACTCTTCAACGATGATGCTGATCTGCAAATGGCGACAATCGCGACTGAACTCAAAAAAGAGGAAGAGATCAACAATCCCAACAATGTCAAGGTTATTTCTGACCTCAATGGTTATGCACTCTACTTCTCGCGTTCGGTGATTCCATATCCTCGCAATGTCGGCAAGTCAAAAGTCTATAAGCATATCGGTATTTACGCCTATCGTCGTGAATTCTTGCTAAAGTATGCTAAGATGTCACCGACTCCGCTTGAGCAGACAGAATCACTTGAGCAGCTCCGTGCCTTGGAGAATGGCTACAAAATCAAAGTCCTGCACAGTGACAATCAGTTCGTCGGCGTTGATACTGAGGAAGATTTACAGCTTGTCAACGAAATTTATTCTAAAATTTGAAAATGAGGTGTAATCATGAATATAGTCAAAGTTGGTAATTTTGAAATTGGCAACGGCAATCTTGTCCTGCTTGCCGGTCCCTGCGTCATTGAGGATAAAGATCGCACATTAAATATCGGCAAAGGCATTAAGGAAATTACAGATCGCCTTGGTATTAACTATGTTTTCAAGGCCTCATTTGATAAGGCTAACCGCAGCTCCTATGAAAGTTATCGCGGTCCGGGGCTTGAAGAAGGTCTCAAAATCCTCGCCGACATCAAGAGTAAATTGAATGTGCCGGTGGTGACTGATATTCACGAGACAATACAGGCCGAGGCTGTCGGTGAAGTCGTTGATATTATCCAAATACCTGCATTCCTCTGCCGTCAGACTGATCTTTTGGAAGCTGCTGCAAAGACGGGCAAAGTCGTCAACGTCAAGAAAGGGCAATTCCTCTCACCAAGCGAGATGGAAAATGTCGTCAAAAAGCTGGAACATACCGGCATTAGTGGAATTACCCTCACCGAACGCGGCACCCTCTTTGGTTACAATAATCTCGTTGTTGATATGCGCAGTTTCCCGATTATGAGAAGATTTAATTATCCGGTGATCTTTGACGGCACTCACTCCGTCCAGCTCCCCGGCGGTGCAGGTAAGACTTCTGCCGGTCAGCGTGAATTTGTCGAGTATCTTGTCAGAGCCGCCGTTGCAGTTGGCGTTGACGGTCTCTTCCTTGAAGTCCACGACAACCCCGCCGAGGCCTTGAGTGACGGTGCCAACATGGTCTACCTTGACAAACTTGAGGGACTTTTGAAAGAAGTGCTTGCTATCCATAATGTTGTAAAAAATTTTCAATGAGGTTTTAAGATGATTAAAGAGAAAGCGATTGAAACTTTACAAATAGAGGCTGAGGCCATTAGTAATTTGATTCCGCGTATTGATGATGAATTTGAGGCTGCAGTGAAAGCTATTCTGCAATGTCATGCAAGGGTTGTTGTCACCGGTATGGGTAAATCCGGTCACATTGGCAGGAAGATCGCCGCAACGCTCGCATCAACAGGAACTCCTGCATTTTTCATGCACCCCGCTGAGGCCTTCCATGGTGATCTCGGTATGGTCACTGAAAATGATATTGTTATAGCAATCTCCAACAGTGGCGAGTCCTCAGAGGTTGTGACGATCCTGCCTATAATCAAAAGAATCGGTGCAACTATAATCGCAATGTGCGGGAGACGTGAATCCTCTCTCGGCATAAATTGTGACTTTTTTGTAAATATAGGTGTTGAGCGTGAGGCTTGTCCTCTCGGCTTGGCTCCCACTGCCTCAACGACAGCTACCCTTGCAATGGGTGATGCTATTGCCATGGCACTCATGGAGAAGAGAAACTTCACTTCGCAAGATTTCGCTATGTTCCACCCAGGCGGTGCACTTGGTCGCAAACTTCTCCTCACTGTTGCTGATGTTATGCACGTTGACGATGAGAATCCTATCATCAACGAGGGCAAGACTGTCAAAGACGCCCTCTTCGTAATGACGGAAAAGGGTCTCGGTGCCGTCTCCGTCTTGGATAGCAATAACAAGATCATTGGTATCATTACTGACGGTATCATTCGCCGCGCAATCAGCAAAGACAAGAGCCTGCTTGATGAATCGGTTGAAAATATCATGTTTGATAAACCGTTTACCATTTCACCCAACAAGCTGGCGGCTGAGGCGTTGTCCGTGATGGAGAAACACAAGCCCAGACCTATTACTGTTTTGCCGGTCGTTGACGCTGATCAAAATGTTGTAGGAATCTTGCATTTGACTGATTTGCTGCGTCAAGGTATCGTGTAAAATCACGGAGGAATCAATAATATGGTAAATCAAATGAGGAAAGAGTCCTTTGACAGAGCCAAAAAAGTGAAACTTATAATAATGGACGTTGACGGCACACTCACTGACGGCGGTATCTATATTGGCGAGAGTGGCGAACTTTTCAAAAGTTTCAACTGCCGCGACGGTTTTGGGATTACTCTTGCCAAGCGTATGGGTATAGAGGTGGCGATTATCACCGGACGGGTATCTAAGCAGCTTCTTGTCAGAGCACAGGAACTTCAGATTAATCCTGAGGCAATCCTGCAGGGTCATTTAGATAAGCGTGAGGCCTATATTGAGCTGAAGAATAAATTCAACCTTGCTGATGAGGAGATTGCCTATATTGGTGACGATATATTGGATCTGCCGATAATGGTGCAGGTCGGCTTTACCGGCACGGTTGCCAACGCCGTAACCGAAGTCAAAAATCGCGTCTGTGTTGTCTCTGACTTCAACGGCGGTCAAGGCGCAGTCCGTGAGATAATTGAGTTTATCCTCAAAGCAAAGAATATTTGGAATGAGATCGTTGCAGAATATCTCGATCCCGAAATCAAGCAGGAAAAAGACCCCTTCTATCTTGCTGCAAATAAATCTAATCAACCGGCATCACCTGCACCGACACCCGTGAGGCGATCAACGCCATTGACTCAATCTGCACAACCTGCTCAATCCATTCCACAAGCACGCCCTGCCCAGCCGCAGACTCCGCCGCCTCAAAGAGTCACACCGCCTCAAAAGGTCGTAACACCGCCGCCGCAACCTCAACAACCTGCAAAGACGCCACAGCTTTCACATGCCGAGCAGATGAAGCAAATAGATGAAGTTGGCAAAAAATTCAACTTCAAATTCTGATACATCAATGCTTCATTTCAATTCACTATGCTAGGAAGTGCACCATGAAAAAAATATTTGTCTTGATTATGATCTTTATCGTTTCATTTCCAGTGGCAACTTTAGCAAAATATCGCTCAAGTTCAGACACAGGCACTGAAATATTGGATTATATTGAGAATCGACGTCGCGAAGAGAGAACTAATCGTCTCACAGATGAGCAAAAAAAACTGCTTGAAGATATAGAACATGCCAAGGAACGTTTGCCGCACCCTGAAAGATTAGAAAATAAGGACAACCACGCAGAATCAACGGAAGAAATTAAAGATAATAAATCAAAAAAATCTAAAAAGAAAGAAAAGAAACCTTCTGAGACACCCTCGAAAGATAATGAATCTAAAGTAGAAGAGCAGGGAAAAGAGGAAAAATCTGTAGAGTCGACGAAAGATAATATATCTCAAACAGATGATCAAAAGAAGAAGAAAGAGAAAACCCCTCCGGCACCGGCTGTATTTGAAGGCGACGATTTGCGTTATGATGTTGAAACCGGTGAGTTTCAGGCAATAGGAAAAGTTGATGTCCTTCAGATTGATGGGCATCGCTTTCAAGGCAATGAAGTCTATGGCAATATCAAAGAGCAGGTCGTTCGCGTCCCCGGCAGGGCTCATGTTTTGCAGTTGATGCCGAATGCTCCGCGTATTACACTTGATGGTTATCGGACTGTCTACAACTATGGAACTAAAACCGGCACAATGGGAGCAGCTCGCGGTAAAACCGGAGAATATTATATCCGTGCCAAGAAATTTGAGTTTTACCCTGATCATATTGTGGCTTACGATGCTTCTCAGACAAAATGTGGTGCCAAAAGACCTGATTATCATCTCAGTGCCAAGAAGATGGAACTCTGGGAAGGTAAAATCATGAAGATGTACAAGGTCAAATTCTGGATCAAAGACAATATAGTTGCTGCCAGAGATTATCATGAAAGAGATATAACCAAAAAAGAAGATAATAACTTCCCGAAGGTCGGTTATGACAGAGATCATGGTGCATATGTTGAGCAAAAGTTTGAATATCCGATAATAGATCACGTCAAAGGTACAATCAATGCTCATATCGAAACTAAAAATGGTATTCGCAGCAATACGGGTGTAAGATATGACAACCGAGATTTCAATGCCAGAGTGGTATACGGCTACTTTGAGGATAGTGACAATATTTGGATTCAAAAAGAGCCTTCGTTAATCTTGGGATATGGCAGACCCATTAAAGGTTTGCCTCTGTCTTATGGATTAGGCTATGAGATAGGCCATTGGAGATCTGAGAATGCTGTCAGTACTCATCAATGCTACTCTGTAGGTCTTGTTCACGATCCCATTGAATGGGGCAGATATGTTATGTTTCTCCATACCGGCTACTCGATCATCAAAGAGAGTGCTGATGATTCGACGGTAAAAGGTATGAATTACGATATTGTCACCGCCAGAGAATTTGATGACAGATTTGCTGCGTTTACAGGCTACCATTACAGAAAGAGTACAACTCAAAATTCTCTCTTCCGCTTTGATACTGATGATTATTCAAGAGAGTTTGAAACGGGCGGCAGTTATGTGATTGATGATAAAAATCGTGCAGTGGTCGGATTAAAGTTTGACGCAGAAGAAGGCGATTTAAAAGATGTTGACTACTATCTGTATCACGATCTTCATTGCTCGCAGCTTATCCTTCGCTATCGTCAAAAGCGTGACAGATTTGAGGCACGCTGGCAGTTTACTCCATGGTAATATAATTCATTATAGAAGAGGGTGTAGTATTGCAGAAATTATCAGCTTTGATACAAAAAATGCAGGACAGGCGAATATTAGTCATTGGTGATATGGTTGCTGATGTCTATCTTCGTGGAAATATAGGTCGAATATCAAGAGAGGCTCCGGTTTTGATTCTCGACAGCATTGAGGAAAAGATCGTTGCAGGTGGTGCGGCTAATGTTGTTGCTAATGTCGCCACTCTCGGCGGGGAAGTTTACGCTGTGGGTATTCTCGGAAATGATAAGCATGGTGAGGACTTATGCAATGTTTTGAAATATTATGATGTCCATACCGAAGGGCTTGTCAGAGATCCCAACCGACCGACCGTCTCCAAGACCAGAGTCATAGCCGGAGGCCGTGCAACAGTCAGTCAGCAGATCGTTCGCATTGACAGAGAGAGCAAGGAACCCGTCTCAAAAAAATTGGAGGCAGAGTTGATCTCCAAAATTGACAAAATCCTGCCGCAGATTGAGGGAATAGTTTTGAGTGATTACGGCAGCGGCACAATCACCGAAGGCGTCAAAAAATGGCTTATCAGATACGCTCTTCAAAAAAAGATACCGAGTATTGTTGATTCACGCTACGATATTGGCCGCTTTGACGGAATCGGTTATATCAAGCAGAATGATACGGAGCTTGCAAAGTTTGTCGGGCATGAGTTGAAGGATATGTCCTCGCTGATTGATGCGGGATCAACCATTATGAAAAAACTCAATGCAAATGGTGCCCTTATAACTCGCGGTGAAAAGGGCATGAGTCTGTTTGAGCGTGACGGTGCTGTCCACCATATTCCCGTTTCCAATAAGAGTGAGGTTTTTGATGTCTCCGGTGCCGGTGATACTTGTGTTGCTGCTTTCATTCTTGCACTTACGGCTAAGATCAATCCTGTCGTTGCTGCAAGAATCTCAAACACTGCCGCAGGTGTGGCAGTCCGAAAACTCGGCACAAGTACCGTCAACTTTGAAGAGCTCAGAAAAGCCCTCGACAGTAATCGTTAAGGCGGGTTTTGATATGTTAATCGACAGAAATAATATTGAAAACTTCTGCAAAGATTTAAGAGATACGAGCAAGAAGATAGTATTTACCAACGGCTGTTTTGATATTCTTCACGTTGGGCATGTCCGCTATCTCAAGGCGGCGAAGGCTTTGGGTGATGTGTTGATTGTCGGTCTCAATACTGACGCCTCCGTCAAGAAACTCAAAGGCAACGATCGTCCTATCAATAACGAGGAGGACAGGGCTGAAGTTCTGCTTGCCTTGAAGGCAGTTGATCACGTTGTCCTGTTTGGTGAGCAGACGGCTGAAAGTCTGATTGCTGAAGTTAAGCCGAATATTTACGTCAAAGGCGGCGATTATACCCTTGAAACGCTGCCGGAAGCTAAAATCGTTCAAAGTTACGGCGGCCGCGTTGAATTTATACCTATGGTTGCCGGCAGATCGACAACGAATGTTATCAATAAAATTTCTATGAAAAAAAGGTGAACATATGACGAACACTCCCAAAAATATAATGGTCGTCAAACTCAGTGCAATAGGCGATGTGATCCACGCATTGCCTGTTTCTTATGCAATCAAAGAAACCTTTCCCAACGCAAAACTGACTTGGGTCGTCGAGCCTCCTGCTTATGATATTTTGAAGATGAATCCTTACATTGATAGGATAATTCTTTTTCACAAGAAGGAATTTAAAACATTTATGGGATTTATCAAAAAATTCTTTCCGTTCAAGCGTGAAATTCAAGAAGAACCCTATGACGCTGTGCTGGATCTGCAGGGACTCTTTAAATCCGCTGCCATTGCTTACTTTGCTCAATCTGATGTAAAATTGGGTATATGCAACATGCGCGAGATGAGCAATCACGTCTCACGTCCTGTTATTGGCAAGCATGCTCACGGTCACATTGTGGAGCGTTACCTTGATACTGCAAGAGCAATCGGCTGCAAAGTTGAGAAAGTTGTATTCCCTATGGAAATTCCAAAAGGAGAAGCGGAGCAGGCACAAACTATAATGCAACGTGCAGGTATGAGGGAAGATGTGCCATATGTTGTTTTTGCCATTGGGGCAAACTGGCCTAACAAGCGGTGGACTGTCGACAATTTTGCTCTTCTAAGTGACTGGCTTTACAATATGAATGTTATGCCGGTGATTGTCGGCAATGGTGTCGTTGACGAGCAGAGAGCACGTGATATTGAGGCTATGATTGAAATTCCACCGATAAATCTTGTCAACAAAACTAATTGGGCGCAACTTGCACATGTCATAAAAAATGCCCGCCTTGTTGTTGGTGGTGATACGGGCGTCGTACATCTTGCAGCGGCGTTGGAGACGCGAACGATTATGTTAATGGGTCCGACTGATGCCAACCGAAACGGTCCATATAATCAAACAGAAAATGCCATTGAGGTGGACAGACCCTGCAAGGCTTGCTGGAAACGTGCTTGCCCTCTCAATACTGATTGCCTTGAGAAAATCACCGTCAGGCAAGTTGAAGAAAAAATAGTCTCAATGAATTAGAAAATTCCTTTGGTTAATATGGAGCCTTAAATGATAAGTAATACAACACGTCAATCAAACAGAATAGAAGGGCTTGATCTTTTGAGAGTCCTTGCCATTCTTTGTGTTGTGTTCATACATACCATGCCCTCCGAAATTCAAGATATAGGCTATTTTAACAATCTTTCGGAATCATCAAAGATATTTTATTTTATTTGCTTTGCAGTCGGCCGATTAGGTGTGCCGTTGTTTATGCTCCTCAGTGGATATTTACTTTTATCAAGAGAGTATGATCAAAAAAATACAGAGCTGTTTTACAAAAAAAATTTTCTCTCATTGCTCCTGACTTGGGAAATTTGGATTATTATTTACAATTTGCTTGTCACTTGGTTCAGAGGCAGTGACTTCCATATATCTGCAGTTGTGAAAAATATGCTCTTCGTTGAGGCAGTGACTCACGATGTCTTCAACGCTTGGTATATGGAAATGATTTTGGGAATATATTTATTTATACCTTTCCTCTCCAGAGTTTTGAAAACTATGAGCAGCAGGGAAATTGCCGTCCTGTCGGCAATATTTTTCATATATCTTTTCATAGTTCCGACCTTAAATCAATTCAGAAGTACCAATTTAGCTTGTTCGCTGGATTTAAATTTTTCGGGCGGTATTTACGGTTTTTATTTGATTGCAGGATACTTGCTCAAAAGATATGAAAATCAATTCCGAAATGCTTTCAAACCGTTGGCAATACCCGCCGGACTTGCTTGTATTACGGCGTTGGTGCTGTTGCAGATGCTTGCAAATACTTCCGAGCATTTGTACTTGCTGTGGTATGATTTCTGTCTGCTGCCGATTGCATCAATGTTGATTTTCGTATATTTCAGAGACGTAAGCGGCGTTAATCTGCACGGACTGATAACAAACATTTCAACCTGCTCCTTCGGGATATATCTTTTTCACATAGTATATTTAGCATTGTTTTGGCATTATGAAACCTTTGATAATTTATTCAGCGACAAATTGAGAATTTTTTTCCTGTTTATTTCAGCATTTATTCTGTCGTTCATTTCAGTGATAATTTTGAAAAAAATCCCTCATCTGGGCAAACTTTTGGTCAGATGAGAATTTGTATAGATTGAGGATTGATCAAGTGAAATTTTTAAAGAGATTTTTTGACGGAATCCAACGCGATTTCAGACTTTTTATATTTTTGCTGCTGCTCTTGGAGGTATATCGCGGGCTTTTTATGTGGTCAATGTCCGCCTACATGTCGCCTGATACACCGTCTTCGGAGGCTGCACTGGCAATGTTTACAGGTTTAAGATTAAGCCTCAAAACGGCGGGAGCGGTTACACTGTTGTCCTTCGTCTTTGTGTCGATAATCGGACTGACACCCAGGCTGCGGCTGTTTATCGGAATATTCGCCTCGTTGATATTTTCGATACTTTTCCAGGCAAGATTTCCATATTACAAGGAATTTCAGTCAACCTTCGGCTTGGAGGTTGTGCACGGTCTCAATGATGATATTTCAGCCATTTTCTGGACTATGCTGGAAGAGTATGGTCTGATTTGGCGATTCTTGCTTGCCTTGATTCTTACACTTATGTGTATTATGATTTTGAGCCGCATTCTTCTATTTAAGACTTTCCCTCTGCCTGAGACTAAAATCAAGACAAAAACAGCCGCCTTTGTGTCCGGCTTGATACTGTTTATTGCTGCATTTGCTATGTTTGTAAGATTTGGCGGCAGTTTTAATTATGCCGGCGGTGTCAACTGGGAAAATGCCGGCGTTACTTCCGACTTTTTCCTCAATGAGTGTATTCTTGATGATGTTCAAGCCCTCTACCGTGCACAGGCTATGGAAAAGCGTATGCAGGCAGGTGACATCAGTGGTGTCGATTCCGAAAATATTTTAACCTATGCAAAGGGAATCGCCGGACACGATAATATAGCGGCAGATAATCTCCTGCCGTATCTTGAGCGTACAGCCGCCGGTGCTAAAATCGAAAAACCGCAGCATATATTTATAATACTCGGTGAAACTTGGATGCAGTGGCCGATGATTGGTAAGTATGAGAAACTCCACGTTGCTGATGGCGTTAAGTCCCTCATAGCCGAAGAGAATTGCTACTATTCAAGGAATTTTATGCCGAATGGTGATTTTACTTCCGTCGCGATTACAGGATTGGTGACAGGTCTCAGTGATGTCAACATTCGCGTCAACTATCAGCCACGCACCTATGAAGAAGTCTACCCGACTTCAATGGCAGCTCCCTTCAAAGAGCTTGGCTACAAGGTCGATTTTTGGTATGGCGGCGTGCCGAGCTGGGACAATATAGGCAAGATGGCACTGGCACAAGGTTTTGACAGTTTCTATGGCTATCCCGATTTTCACGCTCCCAAACAAAACGCTTGGGGAACAAAGGATAAAAATCTCTTTGACGCCCTCGAAAAACATTTGACGGACGAGCCGCCGACTGTTCACCTAATAATGACAACGAGCAATCACCCGCCCTATAATCTCAACCTCAAGGAAGAGGGCTACGACATTGCAAAGGTAATCACCGAACTGAACCAACTGCCTAATATCGACGATGTGAGGACTCTGGCCACAGAGTTGGGACACTATTGGTATATGGACAAGGTTACAACTCAATTTATCCGCAACGTCAGTGAGCACTATCCGAAATCAATATTTGTGATAACCGGCGACCATGCTGTCCGCTGCGATCCTGGTACACGCCCGACACTATTTGAGCATCAGAGTGTCCCCTTTGTACTCTACGGCAACGGTATCAAACGCGATATGCTGCCCATTGATGTAGTCGGCGGGCACACGTCCATTGTGCCGACATTGATAGAATTGATTGCTCCGAAGGATTTTATTTATCATTCGATTGCACCGCCGCTGACAAAGAGTAATGGAGTTGCCTTCAATCGAGATGTATTTTTGACGAGCAACATTGCCGGCAAGGTTGACAGTGATGCAGTTGAATTGTTGCCGCATATCGCCTCAAAAGAACTCAAAGGCGTCAATCAAACAGCAGAAAAGGAAATGGCACAATCAGCGATCACCTCAATGAGGACACTGTCCTGGTGGTTGCTGACTAAAGGAAGAGCATTGAACACGGAAGGGTAAAAATTCCGTGAGCGGTTGACAAAAATAAGCTCGTCTTTTCGGCGGGCTTATTAGTTTGCATTTATTTAATTTGCTGATTGCCAGTCAATATATTTCATTCGTCTATACCAGGTGAACTGTCTTTTAGCGAAGTTCCGAGTGGCTTGACTGATTTTGTCGATAGTATCTTCAAGGCTGATTTTGCCGTCGATATACTCAAGCGTCTCCTTGTAGCCAATCCCCAGCATTGCCTGAGCATTGCGACTGACACCACTGTTTAAAAGAGATTTAACCTCATCGACAAGACCGGCGTCAAACATCTTTTGGGTGCGGTCGTTAATTCTTTTGTAGAGTTCCTGCCTGTCGAGAGTCAAGCCGATTATTTTGGCGTCATAGACAAGCTCGCCGGTCTCTTTGAAGTGAGATTGCAGGCTCTTTTTGACTTTACCGCAATCATCAACGTCGTCAAAATCCTTAAATTTATAGCCTTCAACGAGGGCTTGGATATATAATCCCGTGCCGCCGGCAACAATGGGGATTTTTCCGCGAGCATTGATGTCAGTGATAATCTTTGAGGCGGCAGTTTGAAAGTCAGCCACACTGTATCTAATCTCAGGCTCAAGGACATCAACAAGATGATGCTTAACTCTCCGAAGTTCGTCAGGTGACGGCTTGGCAGTGCCTATGTTGAAATTTTTGTAGATCATCATTGAGTCGGCGGAGATTATCTCTGTCTGCAATTCCTCGGCCATTTTCAACGCAAGTGCTGATTTCCCTGTTGCCGTTGCACCGAGAATGACTATTAATTTTTCCTTATGCAAGGTCAATGGTCTGCCCCGGTTTAACGACATAGACTTCCGTGCCGGTGACTAACTTTCTAAAGTCTTCGGGATTTTGACTGATCGCACCCCAAGTGTTGTAGTGCAGCGGTATGACATTTTTGGCGTTGAGCAATTTGACAGCCTTAGCAGCGTCCTCAATACCCATAGTATAGTTGTCACCGATTGGAAGAATCGCATAATCAATCGAATCACGCTCGCCTATGAGTTTCATATCACTGAAGAGTGCGGTATCTCCGGCATAGTAGATTGTCTTGCCAAAAATCTTGATGACAAAACCACAGGCAATACCACCCTCAACGCCGCTGGAATGGAGGGCAGGAACCATTCTCACCACACCAAAAGGAAGATTCAAAGTGCCGCCAAGATTCATAGGATCAGCTTTTATGGCCTTTTCAACGCGAGAGGTGCAAAGTGTCAGCACTTCAGGAATGGCGACAACTTCAGCATCAACCCTTGTGGCAATCTCAGGTGCATCGCCAAGATGATCGTCATGAGCGTGAGAGATGAGAATATAATTTGTTTCTACATCTTTTGGACTGATTGTCGCTTGCGGATTGCCGCTCAGGAACGGATCGACGAGGATTTTGTATTCGCCGTCGTCAAGAAGAAAACAGGCGTGTCCGTAGAAAGTATACTTCAACATAAAAACCACTCCTAAAATATAATGTATGTTAATTCACTAACTTCACTGTCAATCAGTTGATAACGTCAGGTCTTTCGCGGCTGATAGCAGAATTGTGGACTATTTCCTCTATCCTTTGATCCAGTGCAAGTTCCTGCTTATGCAGACTTTCCGCTGTGTAAAATGCTTCGGGATTGTTTTCACGCAAGCCCTTGATATAGTAAGACCAGGCACTCACGGTTATATTTGTTGATTCTTTGCGTAGTTTTGAAAGATAAAGGGCACCGTTTGGAGGCGTCATTTCGTCCAGCTCCTGTTGACGATTCTGAAGGGCAGGTATGATATTATTTTCAATGTAGGCGGCAATATTTTCACGCTGCTGAGGTGACATAACGCCCGTCTGCGTCCGCTGCATATATATAAATTCATTTTGATATGTCCTGAAGGCGGAATTATAGCGATTGACAATTTCCGCCGTAGTGTCAATATACTCTGCAAGTTCCTGCTTTAACCTCGGTGTGATGAGTTCAAGATAATCGTGATAATTGTTGATCCCGACAACACGCCAATCACTGGTGCCGAGATTAAAATTCAAGCTGCCCATCTTCCACGTGCGATTCATAAAATTAAATTCAAAACCGCCAAAACTCCAGCCGGCACTGTTGACCTTCTCAAGTTCCAAATGCAATGTAAAGGGTATACCCGTGTACTCCTCAACTACTTCTAAATCCACGGTTGCCTTATCCGCGGCGATATTTTCAACTTCACCAATGCCGGTTATTTTGGTATGTCTGATCAAACTCTTTTCAAGCAGGAGATCATAGTCGATTCCAAGCTGGCGTCCTTGCAAGATACCGTCGGGAAGTATCCAAGTATTGTTGTTGATTTTATAATCAATGATCTCAGCCGCACCTTGAGCCATCTGCGGCCTTATCAAGACATAGAAATTTTCAAATAAAGATCTCTCACGCTCGGAGAGCTGGGTATCATATTTGAATTGATCTACAGTCAAATCGTCGTAAGCCTTGGAGGCTACAGACACAACATCAACATAGCGGTCAAAAGTATCCGCATCATTATCAATCAGAGCTTTTTGAGCAGTTTCCATTGCATAATTCGGTGTTTTGGTGTAAACTCCTATGTAAAAGAGGAAGGAAAATACGATGGCAATCAAAAGAAATACGACGAAATAACGCTCATTCTTGCGCCTCCTTCGCCGTGCCTCTAATCTCTTCTTCCAAGTGTAGTCGTCCATAGAATCTCCCATCAAATTTATTTTGAATTGCCAAAAGGCAAGTTATTTATTTTGAAAATTTTTGAGGTGAATTTAGTGAAGTGGATAAATCATCAAATAGTTACAGGATTTATAGTTTTTGCAGCAACGGATAATGCACTCTTTGTGGCGTCTTCAATAGTTGGTGCCGTCATTCCCGACAAGGTTGAAGGATCACCGCCGAAGGATAGCAAGGCTTATTGGAAGTGGCGCAGCAATCATCGAACTTGGTCTCACTATCCTGTTATTTACCTTGCATTGATAGGTCTTTTGATGTTTGCAAGGGATTCTGTCAAGGATCCGATGGTCGCTTTGATTGCTGAAATGGGAATTTACGTTTTGATAGGGGCACTTCTTCATATAGCCGAGGACGGTATCTGCGGCAGAGTCCCCATATTGACGCCCAAAAGTAAGCACGGAATCAGACTTTTTAAAGTCGGGTCTGCGGGTGAATATATAGTTGCTGCTATGATAATTGCTGTTTGTATTTTTTCCAGATTCGGTGATTTTGAAAAAACTTCAAATATGATTATAAATGCTGTCAATAAATTCAGTTGACGTTATTGTCGTTCCTCGGCGGGTTTGAGTTCTTCATAAACATCAGTGTGGAGGAACTCGTCTTTAATGACTTTACCGTCCCTGTAGTAAACGCGGTAGATTGAAGGCGACATTGCAGACCCTTCGCGCTCAATTCTTATATCTGCACCGTTGAGATCAGACTTTGCACCGAGGACATAGACGGTCAAGGTTGAATTGTAGACGCCGGTGAGGAGGTAGACGCTGTGCGGCAGATCGTTTCGGAATTGAAAATCAATTTGCCCGTCAGCAACAGTTGCATCACGCCCCGGCTCAACATAAGTTGACGGAGCAAAATGTGCAGTGCGGACAGTCGGCGTCAAACCGGCAAGCAAGATTGCATTGTAGAGGGTTGAGCTGACTTGACAGACGCCGCCGCCGACATCAATATCAGGACGGCCGTTGATAATAACCCCTGCATTCTTGTAACCGGCGGAATAACTCCTCTCACCGACTGTGTCATTAAACGAAAACGTCCACCCCGGTTTTACAATCCTATCATTGAGAGCATAAGCCGCAATGGCAATGTTGTCGCCGCGATCACCGGGGTTAAATCTTGTGCTGTACTGTCCGATTATCGAATCAATGGGCATAACGTCCTCTGTAGTTATAAATGGAATAATATCTTCCGGCGTAAGAACAATGTTATTTGGAATATTCAGCGAAGTTAGAGGGGTTTTGAGAGAATTTGCAATCGTTTCGGTGTCCAGTTTCTTGCCGATGACTCCTGCATATTTCGAGACGCCGCCATTTGAGTCAAGCAGACAATAAGCATTGACAGGCTGGCAGTTAATTTGATCTGCAATAGCTTTCAGCTTATCGTTGAGTAAGTTTTCATCATAAACCGCCGTCAATGTGACATTTCTGCCGTTGAGGGCACATTTTATTTGATCTTTCATGTTGGCTATGAGACTGTTGCTGCTCCTGCCATAACTAAAAGCCTCATCAACCGCCTCTTCAACATTGGGCTTTAAATTTATTTCAGCCGGCGTGATGGAGAAAGTCCTATCACCATAGGAAAAAGTCAGCGGCTTGATTTTCTCACTTGCCAGATCATTGAAATATTTTATTGTGCCGCTTTCACTCAGCCCTGATATTTCAATACCTTCAGCCTTGACGCCGGTGATAACCCTTTCGCTGCTTGTGATAGAACTGGAGACCGCAAAAGCTGTAGCACCGACAAACATTACAGCAATGGCGGCGACTGCCGAAACACCCTTGACAGACAGCAGAGACTTCCAGTCGAAATCCTCTACCTTAACACTCTGCATTACTATACCCTTCCTTAAAATATGATGTATAATTACCTATTCTGCAAGATCAGGCCTCAATTTTTTTGCCTCACCAAGATAAACGCGACCTCAATATCCACGAGAAGTAAAACTCTTATGCACATCGGCAGACTGTCCTCGACGTTGACTTCTTGAGTGTCGAATAGTGGTATAAGTGAGAAAGAAGGCAGAGAACGCACTCCCGTCGTTGGAAAGGCGGCAGTTAAATCCGGCGTTGAAGAAAAAATTGCCGCTCCTACCTGTTTGAAATTTAATTGATTCGCAGACATTAATTTAGTCATCAACAGTCGAGCGGTCTTCCATATTTCCTCTTTAGTGTTTGATTCGACGGTTGCTGCTCCACGTATTCCGCGTAGTGCCATTAGTTTTCACTCCTCTAATATTCGGTTACTTATATTTTGTCGCGATCTGTTCCTTGACCGCCTCATTATTCAAAAAATCTTCATAGGTTGAAATCCTGTCAACAATGCCATCAGGCGTGAGATCAATGATTCTCGTTGCAATCGCTTGGATAAATTCATGATCGCTGTCGGCAAACAGCACTGTGCCTTTGAAATTTTTCAATGCACTTTCAAGTTCAACTATAGTCAGCAAGTCAAGACAGGCGGTTGGATTGTCCAATATCAAAAAATCTGCTTGACTGTTTTCGATTTTTTCGATCTCCGCCCTTGCCGCAACACTTGAAAAAACTCGCGGCATATAGACAGTCTTGGCATTGAAGTCAAATTTATACTCACCCTCAACGGGTATACCTGCACCGAAAACTTTCAGCAATTTAGTCTTGCCCACCTCGTTCTTGCCGACAAATGCTACCTTCTGCCCGCGCTCAATGGCAAAGCTGACATTTTTGAAGACAGTTTCACCGTCAACGATTTTTTGGAGACTTTCCGCTACTAAAACATCTGCAACATCGGAATTTGATTCAACTTCAGGCAAAATAATCTCTTCAACCTCAGAGTCACCGAGAGTAATTGTGCGATTGCAGACTTTTTTCAGAAAATATCTGTCATTGCTTGCAACTAAGACCGTTAGATTTTCGGCATTTTTTAGAAGTTCAATGAGCCATTCGACATCATCACTGTCAAGATTGCTTGTCGGTTCGTCAAGCAGGAGAATCTGTTCATCACTCTTGGACTCATCAAGAGCCTTGCGGACTATCATTTTAAACCGTTCCGACTTTGTCATAGCAGCAAAACCCACCTCCGAAAAGGTGTAGTAACTGCTTTTATTGAGATTTATAATATGTCCCGTTACATTAACTTTGCCGGAATCAGGATATTCTCTCTTTGCAATCACATCAAGCAGCGTTGACTTGCCTGCACCCTCACCGCCGATGATCCCTATTCTCTCGCCTTTCTCTGCTTTGAAGTTAAAATCATCAAATATTAACTTTGTACCTAACCTCAATTTTAGAGATTTCAATTCTATCAAAAGCTGACGCTCCTTTGACGTTTGAATTTTCTTTAATGATATTGATTCTTCACAAAAAAAAATTTTCCTGCACTCAAGTAAGTTGCAAAAAAATTCTTGCATTTGATAAAATCAGCTTTTCCTAAATTATTCAATTCTTTCATTGACTTTACTTGACTTGGCATATCTGACATACCAGCGGCCATTATCTTTAGCCATTGTCACCTGACCCTTGAAGGTCTGCACCTTAACCCTGCCTTGATAACGATCGCGAGCCGTCAAAGTATAATCAAAAGTATGAGCATCGCCGTCAGAGGACACAAGGGCTATATCACTGACTTCACTGCTGATAGTATCTGTGAAACCTGCAACATATGAGTTATAATCTCCAATTCTTTCGCGTTGAGCAAATGATAAGGTATCGTATGCTTCACGATAATTTTTGCTCGTGATTGCTTTGTGGTAATTGATGAAAGTCTGCTTTGCAGTTTCCATATCATTAGCTGATCTTGATTCAGTGCTGTCATTTACGGTTTTAACATTCGACAACAATTTATTCTTTTCAGCGTTGTCAACAAGTCTCAAACTGATATAATCGACAATGTTATTTTTAATTGCAAATCTCAGAACAGCACAGTTGCCTTTGGCAGATTCAAAAGGATACTCATATAACTTTGTGCCGTCGTATTCACTTAAAACACATTCACGTCCATAACTTGATAAAACTTCTTTTAGTGATGAACCTTGTTTTAATCCCTTTTCTGTTTTCACTTCGTCGGTATAAGTCACTAATCCTTCAATAAAGCTATCGTCCTTTATCGTCACGACAACATCTTTATATTCGTAATGTTTATGACCGGCAGTTTGAGAGTCGCTTATCTTATTTTCAGCTCCCAATATTTTGTGCATTTGATCAATACTATCACCTAATTTTAAATTACCCAGTGACAAATTAAATTCATTTGAATTGACAGGAGGCTCTTTTGTCGATGATGTTTTTTCTTCTTTGACGGGTGGTGCTTGTGTTGTTGATTCTGTAGAAACGGCGGCCGGCTGTTCCGGTGACTTTGTTTCATCTTCAGAAGACGATGAGAACAAACACCCGCCGATTGAACTGATCACATTTATCAAAAATACCAGTCCTATTGCAGTTGATACAACACCTTCCATTTCGTTCTTCTCGAATTTCTCTTTCAGCGGTTCAAGCTGCCAATGCAATGCCGGTGTATTTGTAAGCTGTTTCCATATAGCGTTATACTTGTCCCATTGATGATTTTTAAACATATACGCCCCTACCGGCACCAGCAGCAACCCGATTTGCATTGCTAAATCATCAGTGAACATAAAAGCAATGACTCCTGCAATGAGGGGCAAAATCGCAGGCCATTTCTGATAGTTGAACATTTTGTTTACATTGACATTTTCGTGCAATGCAACTGACAAAGTTTTAGAGTAGTTATTCTCCTGCCCTTGGAAATCACTTACCGCTCTCTTCAACGCCTCTTCATCACGAAGATCAACCATTTGGAAAGCTCTCTCATATTCTCCTGCAGCCACAAACCAATGAATGGAATCCGCAGTTCGTCCAACCTCTTTAAGATAATGAGCATAATCAAGTTTGCCATTTTCAATGTTGGCATTAATAACCTCTCTAAAGCTATAATCAGTGGGATCTTCTTTACCCGTATACTGTTTCATATAGAGCTCACGCAGATCTCGACGTTTCTGCTCTGTATTTGTGTAATTGATTGACTTTATCAACCAATCGATTGCCGCCTTGATATTGCCACTGCTTAAACTCAATTCGTATTTCTTTTGGCAAAATCTCTCTTCCAGGTTGTACAGCTTTTTCCGCTTTTCCTGAGTATCATTAATATCAATGGATTTTTTCAGCCAGTCAATGGCACCTTCAAGATCGCCGTTCCTCTCACATTCGTCACTTTTATCAAGGAATATAAATTCCTCTTGCGACTTTCTGATTTCTTCCTCTTGCTGCTTGATTTTTCTCAAAATATGCGGTGGGACTTGGCTTTCTGAAATTTTCCTTTTTGTTTTAGTTTCTTCTTCGGCCATAAAAAATTTTCCTCATTGTCTCTCACAAAATATTATTTTTACACATTTTTGGGAATTTTGCGGACTTCAGGCTCTTTTGCTGCCTGTTGAGGTGCCGCTTTGGGAGGCACCGGCTCATCAATCTCATAAGTGATCTCTTTCTTGCTGCGAAGTTCACTCAAGGCCTTCTCACTCAGATATTCTGTCTTCTGAGGCTTGCTCTTGGAATCTTTTTTGACCCATTCATCATTTTTATCTTGAAAGTACAGCTCAAATGAAAGATTGAAATATTTCTCATTAGCGTACAAAATTTTAAATGTGCCGCCAACATATTTGTTGCCCTTTGCCTGTTCATCGATAATTGTTCCATCTAATTTTTCAGAGTAAACCTTTGCAATCTCGTCAAGTTCCATATTTGGATTTATTACGACATTCAAAAAAGTATCAAGAACATTTGATGCAGTTGCTCCAAAGGCTCCGAACAAACTTTTTAATGGCATTTTTTTCACCTCGATTTAATTTAATGATAATTCCAGCTCTTCTTCAATTTCATCAGTGACATCAGTTTCTTGTGAACGCTTTGCCTTACGCAGAATACTGGCAGGAATTTCCTCTTCCTTGATTTTGCGAGTAGTCGTTTCTTCTACCCATTCACCCTCTTCTTGATAGTAGAGTTTATGGCGAATTGCCGCCAAACCATTTTCAATTTTTTGAATGAATGCTCCGGCGGCATGTGCTATCTTTTTAACGGCACTTGCAAACATGCTTTTGAGTTTAGATACTAAATCTTTCAGCCAATCAACAATATCATCCCAAAATGCAACCAAAAGAACTCCACCAACGAGTGCACCCAGACCTATAAGAAATGGTAACAAATTCCTCACTCCTTCAAATTATCCTTATTTAATTGAGTTTTTACATATTCCTCAGAGACTTTCCGCTTGGTGACGGTGACTTTGCCGATCTCGTTTGCCTTTCGACTGTTTAGAATATCCTCAACCGCCTCAAAGAACAGCGATTTATCAACAAAATTCATCTTTCGACGTGCCGCCTTAAATGCTGCATTGAGGACAGCGTTGGAAATATCACTGCCGGAGATATTGTCAAACTTCTCTGCAAGTTCGGCTATATCGACATTGTTGGGCATTTTTTTCGGGATATACATCTGCCACAGACGCTGACGACAATCAAAATCAGGTAAATCAAATTTGACGTGCATTGAAATTCTGCGCATAAAGGCAGGATCAAAATTCTCAATGAAATTGGTTGCAAAGATGATGAAGTCCTGAAACTCATTCATCAACATCAGCATTACCGATCGAGTCTGATTGACGCTGACATCAGTTGCATTTGACATATTCGTCACGCGTCGGCTCAAAATTGCATCAGCCTCATCGAAAAATAAAATACTTCTCGACTGCTTGGCAACCTCAAAAACACTTCTGATATTTTTCGGCGTCTCACCAACGTATTTAGATTCAATATCAGCATAGTTGACAATCAGGATTTTGCGATTTAAATGCTTGGCGATAGCGTGAGCAGCCATCGTCTTGCCGGTACCGGGGGCTCCGTAGAGATTAATACCGATTCGTTTTGAAAATTTATGAGTTTCCTCCAGACCCCAAGTCTCAAATACTGTCTTGCTGTTTTCGGCATACTCGGCTATATCAAGGATTTTTTCTTTGACTTCGCGAGGCAAAATTATATCATCAAGTGAAAATTTTGGATCTTCGGGAATATAAATTTCCTCCGGCTTTTTTTGATTCTTGACTGTAGCGGACTTCTGATTAGCTTGCGGCTGAGGAGCCGGTTCATCAGCGTCAAGTCTTCTTCCAATACCCATTTGATCACCTTAACCCTTTGAGGCTTTGATTTTGCCTTGACCATATTCTATAGTGTAGCGTTTGCCACAGTGAGAGCAAGTGCCGCTCGTCTTGCTTTTAGTTGATGAACTGACGGTATAAGGGCCGAGTTTCTTCTGCTTACAATTTGGACATTGCACATACTTTACTTCTGCCATATAACATTACCTCTCAATAAATTACTCCTATAGTTATTGTTATTCAACTTCTATAGAATATTTCCTGCTCCTGCAGTAAAAGATATTATAATCTCAAAACAGCAGGAGATTTTTTAATGGAAAAGAAATCACTAAATATTGAAGTTGGAAGGCGTATCCGAGAGATTCGCGAATATCAGCACTTCACACGCGAGCAATTATCAGAAAAAGCCAACATTTCAATACAATTCTTGTCAGACATCGAAAACGGCTACAAGAGTATGACTGCCTTGACTATAATCAACCTTGCAAAGGCACTGAACATATCAACGGATTATATACTTCTCGGCAAGTCCTCATCAGGCAACTCTAACGAAAGAGACGAAATTATATTCAATTTGCTGGCTGCACTGCCTGAAGAAAAAAAACAGTCGATAGAAGAATTAATACGACTGTTTATCAAAAACATTTCTTGATTAACTCATTTCTGATACCAAGTATGATTGCCGCCTTTCGGGCA
>CAJODU010000054.1 GCA_905233325.1 uncultured Selenomonadaceae bacterium | reverse complement strand
CGCAAGTCCAAGATTGCTCATACCGACTTCGTAAACGTCCGGCAGAGCAAGGGCAAATTTACAATCAACATTTTGATGATCCTTAATGATTGCATTGAACTCGCCGCCGGTATACCGTGCAGGTTTCAAAACTCTATTCAAAATATCATTTGGTATATCTATTTTCAAGCTCAACTCTCCCACTCAATCGGTGAATATCTCATCAAAAAAGGAATAAACCAGCATACAAAAAATCAAAAACATTAAAAATAAATCTCCCAAAATATCTCCTCGTTTCAAAATTAATCTCTAACACGCTGATATTATCTCATATCACAAGTTCAAAGGCAAGCTCTATTTAAAAACGACTGACCTTGACTTGTCGTCGCGAATCAGCCGCCTGTTTAAATTGTTTTATTTGTTGGACATTTCTACAAATTCGTTGAGCTTTTGAGTTGCAGCACCGCTTTCAATCATCTTGCGGGCAACCTCAATTCCCTCTCTGAAGTTTTCAGCCTCGCCGCCGATGTAGATACCCGCCGCGGCGTTGAGCAGGACTATATCAGCCTTGGGACCGGTCGCACCGCTGAGGATATATCGCGTCACTTTGGCATTTTCTTCGGGTGAGCCGCCGACTATATCCGACTTCTGAGCAAGTGTAAAGCCGTATTCTTCGGGATTGATTACATAACGCTGATAGCTGCCGTCTTTGAATTCACAAATTGAAGTAGGCGCACTGATTGAGATTTCGTCGAGTTTGTCCTGGCCATAGACAACCATACCGCGGCGAACGCCGAGATTACTCAAAACCTTCGCCAGGGGTTCCAGGAGATATTCATCATAGACGCCCAAAATCATCAACTGAGGGTGGGCAGGATTAGTCAAAGGTCCCAAGATATTAAAAACTGTTCGGATTCCCAATTCCTTGCGAATTGAGCCGACATACTTCATTGAGGTATGATACTTCTGTGCAAAGAAGAAACAGATTCCGATAGACTTTAGCAGCTCTGCACACTTTTCGGGTTCAAGGTTGATGTTGACGCCCAAAGCCTCAAGGCAGTCAGCCGCGCCGCTTTGCGAAGAGGCGGCACGATTACCGTGCTTGGCAACTTTAACACTCGCCGCTGAAATGATGAAAGCCGCTGTAGTGGAGACATTGATCGAGCCGGAATGATCCCCGCCGGTGCCGACTATCTCCAAAGTATCACCGATTCCGTCGGTATTAATCGACAGGGCATGCTCTCTCATCGCTTGAGCCGAGCCGGTGATCTCGTCAATAGTTTCAGCCTTGGCACTCTTGGTGGAAAGTGATGCCAAATAAGCGGCATTTTGGACGGCGGAAGTCTCACCGTTCATTATCTCATTCATCACGGCATAAGCCTCATCATAAGTGAGATCGCCTTTCGCGACGATTTTCTTTATAGCCTCTTTAATCATATATTCCTCCGAATAGTTAGATTCAAACTGATCACTATCCAAAGCAGACAGTTACCAGCAGATAGCAGATAGTCTTTCAATATTCCTCAAACTAACTGTTATCTGCTGCCAACCAGCTGTCGACATTACATCATCTTCTTTATGGTTCCCGCCTCGCTTGCACGCTGTTCAATCTGTTCCAAACTTGCACCTTGGTTAGCCTCTATTGCTGCAACTACTGCACCTTCAACCAGCGGACAATCCACCAGTTTCATTTTGGGGTGATTAAACATCTCTATGGCGATCTCTGCCGTCATTATCGTGCTGCCTATATCCGTCAGTATTGCCACTCCATCGTCAGAGTAAACCTGTGTCATTGCACCGAGTATCTTTCGGCAGCTTGCTCCTGCGGTGTCATCTTCCATACCTCCCGCTGCTGCCATAGGTACATTCGGAGCCATCATCTGTGCGAGTTCCACTACTCCTTCTGCCAATCTTCTGCTGTGAGATGCTACTACTATTCCGACCATTATTGCTCACTCCTGTTTTGACGATCGCCTTAGATAATCCTCTGCTATATTCGCCAAAATTTTTAATCTTCCTTTAATCTTCTTTTGGTATTTTCTCATACTTTCCTGAAAAGTTAATGTAAAGCAAATCTAATTTAGAGCGATAAAAAATTTTGAAACGAGTTTACCGACAAGCTCTATTCTACAGCGGTATGAGAGTAATAGAACTTCTTGCTCTCAATGAAGGAAATTTTGACTTTGTGAAGAATCAAATAAGCATAACCAATCAAAGAAAATCAAATATATGAAAATAGTTTAATTTTGTAAGAGCTTATTGACAATTTATTATAAATTGAGTTAATATATCAATAATTCTTAATAAAGTTAAGTAAATAAGAAGCGGCAAAACCGCTCAAGGAGGTTAAAGTATGAGTGATGAGAAACAAAAGGCTGAACTTGATCTTCAGGAGCTGATCAAGAAGGCTGAATCACAGACAGACTTTCCTGAGGTTGATCTGTCAGAATTTACCCCACCAACCTATGAAGAATGGAAAGAGGCCTGCGTTGCACTTTTGAAGGGTGCTCCCTTTGAGAAAAAGATGTACACCAAGACCTACGAGGGTATCACCTTTGACCCGATGTACTTCCGCAAGGACACAGAGGAGAAGGGCTATCTGCCGAAGAATGCTTTCCCGGGTATGGATAATTTCCTTCGCGGTGCGGCTGTCAACGGCTATGTCAACAAGCCTTGGGGTATTGCTCAAGTCGCTGATGAGACCGACCCTGCTGAAAACAATGAAGTCCTCAAGCACGAAGTTGACAAAGGCTCCACAATCTACCACGTCAAAGTTGACAGTGCAACTCTCAAAGGACAATGCGTCAAGAAGGCTGATAAAGTCGGCGATGTAGGTGTCAGTCTCACAACCCTCGGCGATGTTGAGACGCTCCTCAAAGGTCTCAAACTTGATGAATATCCGCTTTACGTCTATTCCGGTGAGTCTTCTATACCTCTGCTTGCATTGATTGTTGCGGCAATCAAGAAGAATGGCGGCAAAGTCGACGCCCTCAAAGGTTTTGTCGGTGCCGATCCTGTTGGTGAGCTTGCAGCTAACGGCAAACTTGATCAGAGTCTTGATAAACTCTTCGACGAGGCAGCAAGCGCGGCTAAGTGGGCTGTCAAAAATGCTCCCGAACTCAAGACGCTCTTTGTCAAGTCTGATGTCTACAGCAACGGCGGCGCAAATGATGTGCAGGAAGTCGCCTATACTCTCGCCACGGCGGTTGCCTATGTCCGTGCATTGATGGATAGAGGCCTGAGCATTGACGAAGCGGCAAAGCAGATTATGTTCGGCTTTTCAATGGGTGAGAACTTCTTTATGCAGGTTGCCAAGCTCCGTGCCGTTCGTCCTATTTGGGCGGAGATTATCAAGGCGTTTGGCGGTAATACTGAATCACAGAAGGCACATGTACACGGTCGTCCGGCTCTCTTCTTCAAGACTGTCTACGATCCTTATGTCAATATGCTCCGCAACACTACCGAGATATTCAGCGGCGTTGTCGGCGGAATTGATTCTTTTGAGAGTTCTCCGTTTGATGAACCAATCCGCAAAGGTGACGAGTTCAGTCGTCGTATTGCTCGCAACGTCCAGATTATTTTGCAAGAAGAATTTGGACTTCTTCAGCCGATTGATCCTGCAGGTGGCAGTTGGGCAGTTGAGACTCTCACCCAGCAGATCAAAGAGAAGATTTGGGCAGAGTTCCAAGCCATTGAGGCTAAAGGCGGCATAGTCGCGGCTCTCAAGGAGGGCTATCCTCAAGATGCTATCGGCAAGATTCTTGCTGACAGGCTCAAGGCTGCCGAGTCCCGTCGTGACCGCATTGTCGGCACAAATATGTATCCTAATATGACAGAGGAGAGACTCGATCCTCGTGTTGAAAATTTCGATGAAAATAAGAAAAATCGCATTGCAGTGGTGGAGAAGTTCATATCCACGATTGATGCTGGAGCTGCTGAGGCGGCTGTACAGGCAATCAAAGTGGCTGAAGTGGATTCCGCTGTTGCTGCTGCCGCTGCCGGTGCTACTATTGCTCAAATTCGTCAAGCACTGGGCACGGGAGAGAGCGAGACGGTAACGGCTATCAAGGCACATCGTCGCAGTGAGAAGTTTGAGGCTCTTCGTGAGGCTACCGAGAAATTCGCTGCCGACCACAACGGCGACAATGTCAAAGTATTCCTTGCAAATATGGGACCGATCCCGCAGCATAAGGCTCGTGCTGACTTTACCACCGGTTTCCTGCAGGTTGGTGCTTTCAAGATTTTGGGCAATGACGGTTTCAGGACGCCTGAAGACTGTGCCGCTGCGGCTAAGGAATCCGGCGCAGATGCAGTCGTTATCTGCTCCACTGATGCCACCTATCCTGAGATTGTCCCTGCACTTGCTCCCAAGCTCCATGAAGTTCTGCCTAACGCCACCGTCTACCTCGCCGGCACTGCTCCCGAAGAGCTCGTTGAGACTTACAAGAATGCAGGTATTGATGATTATATCAACATTCGCTCGAATTGCTACAAGACGCTTGTTGCCTTGCAGCAGAAGAAGGGCATAGCGTAAAAGCTCGTCACGCTGTCAGTTGGTTGTGTCTGTCACCTTCGTCCGATAAATCTTAAAATGCAATGAAGGCAAAGGGCATTTCCAACCAAAGAATAGAAAGAAGTGATAATATAATGGCATATAAAAATCCTGATTTCACACAGATAAGCCTTAGTGACGCGCCACAGCAGTCCGAGGCTGAATGGAAGAAACAATTTGAAGAGGCCGCCGCGGCCAACTATGATTCATTGATTGAGCGTACTATGGAACACATCAAGGTCAAGCCGCTCTATACTCACGACGAGTATGCTCATATGAATCATCTTGATTTTGCAAGCGGTATTCCGCCATGTCTGCGCGGACCTTACTCAACCATGTATGTCTTCCGTCCGTGGACAGTCCGTCAGTATGCAGGTTTCTCCACGGCTGAAGAATCTAACGCCTTCTATCGCCGCAACCTCGCCGCCGGTCAGAAGGGTCTCTCCATAGCGTTCGACCTTCCCACTCACCGCGGCTATGATGCGGACAATCCCCGTGTCTTCGGTGATGTCGGCAAGGCGGGCGTCTCCGTCTGCTCAATGCTTGATATGAATATCCTCTTCAGCGGTATTCCTCTTGATCAAATGTCCGTCTCCATGACTATGAACGGCGCGGTTTTGCCAATTCTCGCCTTCTTCATTCAGAGCGGTATTGAGCAGGGCGTCGACAAATCTATCCTTGCCGGCACAATACAGAATGATATTTTGAAAGAATTCATGGTTCGCAATACCTACATCTATCCGCCTGAAATGTCCATGCGTATCATCGGCGATATTTTCGAGTACACGACGAAATACATGCCGAAATTCAACTCTATCTCAATCTCCGGCTACCATATGCAGGAGGCAGGTGCTCCGGCTGATATTGAGCTGGCTTACACTCTTGCTGACGGTCTTGAGTACATCAGGACAGGTATCAAGGCAGGTCTGAAGGTTGACGACTTTGCAAAGCGTCTCAGCTTCTTCTGGGCAATCGGCAAAAACTACTTCATGGAAGTTGCCAAAATGCGTGCCGCTCGTGTCCTCTGGGCTAAGATTGTCAAATCCTTTGGTGCGGAGAATCCGAAGTCAATGGCTCTTCGTACTCACTGTCAGACTTCCGGCTGGTCGCTCACCGCTCAGGATCCCTTCAACAATATCAGCCGTACTGCTATGGAGGCTATGGCGGCGGCACTCGGTCACACTCAGTCACTGCACACCAATGCTCTTGACGAGGCAATCGCTCTGCCGACTGACTTCTCCGCCCGTATCGCCCGCAACACTCAGCTTTACATTCAAGACGAGACTCGCGTCTGCAAGATTATCGATCCTTGGGGCGGCTCCTACTACGTCGAGGCTCTCACCAATGAGATCATTCGCCGTGCTTGGGCTCATATCCAAGAGGTTGAGCAACTCGGCGGCATGACTAAGGCAATCTCCACAGGTCTGCCGAAGATGAGAATCGAAGAGGCTGCTGCACGTCGTCAGGCTCGTATCGATTCCAACAATGAGACGATTGTCGGCCTTAACAAGTACCGTCTTGACAAGGAAGATCCGCTTGAGATCCTTGCAATCGACAATACCGCCGTCCGCAATGCTCAGGTTGAGCGTCTCAACAAGCTGCGTGCAGAGCGCAACGAAGACGATGCCCGTGCTGCACTTGAGGCTATCACCAAGGCTGCCGAATCTCGCGACAATGGCAACCTGCTTGAATGTACCGTTGAGGCTGCCCGCGTTCGCTGCTCACTCGGTGAGATTTCCGACGCCGTCGAAAAAGTCAGCGGTCGTTATCAAGCTGTTATGCACACTATCAGCGGCGTCTATTCCTCAGAGTTCAGCAACAAGACTGCACTTGAGAAAGCCATTGCCAAGGCTGACGAGTTCGAGAAGATCACCGGTCACCGTCCGCGTATCTTCGTCGCGAAGATGGGACAAGACGGCCACGATCGCGGTCAGAAGGTTATTGCAACTTCCTTCGCCGATATGGGCTGGACTGTCGACGTCGGACCTCTCTTCCAGACTCCTGCCGAGACTGCAAAAGATGCGGCTGAGAATGATGTCGATATGGTCGGCTTCAGCTCCCTTGCTGCCGGTCACAATACCCTGTTGCCGGAACTCGTCGACGAACTCAAAAAGCTCGGTCGTGATGATATTATGGTCGCAATCGGCGGCGTTATTCCTGTGCAGGATTATGACTTCCTCTACAAGAGCGGTGCTGTGGCGATATTCGCACCGGGTACCAACATTCCTGAGGCAGGAATCAAGCTCCTTGACTTGCTGATTGACCGTGCTAAGGAAGAAGAAGTCGGTTAATATATATCAACAATTCCATTAACATCAACCAAAAAAGATCCGCCTTGCTCATTCTGCAGGGCGGATTTTTTTCAAAGAATTTTGCCAAAGACATAGAGGCATCAAATAGCTGCTTCAACGTTATTCTGATTAAAAATATTCAATATCTCCATCAATTTAGTCTTGTTGGGATTGTAATCAATGGTTGTCTCACCGTCATGGGCGTGGATATGGACGTAAAGCACACCCGCAAGCCCAAGCAGTGACTTCTCAACAGCTTTAGCTGAATCCTCAGTATAACCTTTAGCATTAAATTGCAGACGAGTATTGCCACTGCTGGCACCGCAACCACATTCTGCACACATTGAACTCACTCCTATATATTACATGAGGACGCTTGAAAGTCTGACCAATTCAGGATCAAGAGTCTTCTTATTGTAGACAGAATCGAAAAGGTTAATGCTGACGACTTTGCCCTCATCAAAGCCAAAGACAACGTCAGAAACACCCGAAATGATAGCAAGAGCTGCACGCTCACCGAGCATGGAGGCCTTTAGCCTGTCCTCAACGGTAGGAGAGCCGCCGCGCTGGATATGTCCGAGAATTGAAACACGAGTATCAATGCCGGTCTTCTCCTGGACAACATTCTTGAGACCAACGCCGGAGCAGGCACCTTCCGCAACAACTATAATGGTATAGCGGCGGCCTTGCTTGTAAGAATCGACGATCTCTTGACACATCTTATCAAGATCATATTTGACTTCGGGAACGATGACATATTCAGCACCGCTGGCGATACCGGAAACGAGAGCCAGCCAGCCGGAAGTATGTCCCATAACCTCAACTATCATAATGCGGCGGTGTGCAGAGGCAGTGTCGCGAAGTTTATTAATTGCGTCAACGGCAGTATTCGCAGCGGTGTCGCAGCCAATAGTATAGTCAGTCCCCCAAACGTCGTTATCAATGGTGCCGGGGAGACCGACAATCGGAATACCGCCTTCTTTAGAGAGCATGGAACCACCGGTCAAGGAGCCGTCGCCGCCAATGATGACAAGTCCCTCAATGCCGCGCTTGTTGAGATTCTCAAGCCCCTTCTTGCGGCCCTCAATCGTCTTGAACTCTTTACAGCGAGCAGTGCCGAGGAACGTGCCGCCGCGCTGAATCAGATCACTGACGCTGCGACCATTAAGCTCAACAATCTCATCTGCCAGCATACCCTTATAACCGTTATAAATGCCATAAACTTTGACACCTTCGTAGAGAGCAGTACGCACAACTGCACGAGCCGCCGCGTTCATTCCAGGACTGTCGCCACCGGAAGTCATAACTGCAATCGCCTTCTTGATCATAAATGTACCCCCAATCTATTTAATGCAGAATTAAGAATTAAGAATGCAGAATTAGGTGACTATTTATCATTTTTCATTCTGCATTCTGCATTCTACATTATATTAAAGCTCATCTTCTTCCTCTTCGGTATTTAAACTCTCATAAGAGGAAAATTTTATACCTTCACTGCCAGCGGTGACTGCTTGCTCCATGAGTTGAATTGTCGTTTTAGAGTCATCGTCATCGTCCTGCGCACCCGCCATTGACATCAGCATAGGAAGATTGACGCCTGCAACTATGCCATAGTTTTCATTTTCAGCAACTAATCTTGACGCTTGGTTATAAGGTGTTCCGCCAAGTAAATCGTTGAGAATCAAAAGACGGGTTGGATTTCCGAGTTCTTTTATGGCATTTTCATACTTTGCAAAAATATCGATCGGTTTTTCACCCGGAACAAGAGTGACAGCCTTAATATGATCGCGTTTTCCGTAAATCATTTCACAGGCTTTAATTAGTTCAACTGCAAAATTACCGTGAGTTCCAACGATAATTCCAAACATTCAAATTCGCTCCTCTCAACAAAGCAGTCATTAAAATTTTATTTACCACATATATAATATAACGAAAATTCAATAAATGCAATATCTAAAAAAAACAAATTTTCAAATAATATATATTGTTGAGTATAGTTTTATAAAAATCATTAATGATCCTTATGCAAACTACTCTGGTAAATTGATAATAATTCAAACTAAAATACGTATGATTATTTCTATTCGTCTGTTCTTCTTTGTCTCCCAATTATACGGTTATCTCTTTTGTTTACAATACTTTCATACAAACTTCTCTTGGATTTTTTGGCTTTTTCTATTTCTAATTCTTTTTCAACTTGAGCATCTAATTTTTCAATTGTTGACATTTTAGAAACTGGTTTTTGTTGTATACCAATCTTTACAGCCATATGTTCTGCCATCTTCTTGGTTTCTTGCCTTAATCTGCTCAAACAATCGCTGCAATAAGTTCCATTTTTGATGGGCTTGCCGCATGCAGCACATGGATAAAAGAAATCTGTCCTTTCAATATTTGCAAAGAGTCCTTTATTTATCATATTTTTTACGAAT
>CAJODU010000053.1:9524-10499 GCA_905233325.1 uncultured Selenomonadaceae bacterium | reverse complement strand
AGGAAGGTTTTTATTTGGAGAAAGACCGTGCCTACCGCAGTGAAGAGGATGTCTTTGAGGATTACACCGCCGAGGAGCGTGATCGCCTCTTTGGTGCTCCTCCTGCCACTGTCTGGGAGAATATGCAGTATCTTGATAAATATCCCGAAAAGCTCAAGGTTATCACCGCCGGCGGTGCATTGAGACCGCAGATCGTCGACGCATTCAAGGCCGGTGCTCTCCTTCGCTGGAAGACTGAACTCATTGCCAGGATCCTGCCGGAAATGAGGAAGATCGTCCGCACGACCGTCAAGATTGAGTCGAAGTACCGCACTGACTTGGATTCCTACAACTGGAATAAGATAAAGACTCTCCGCGCCCTCCTTGCGAAGGACAGCATTGACGAACTCTCCCTCTTCACGCAGTTAATCAACGCCCTAAACAGCGGCAAATACGACGAGGCCTCCAAGCTCCAAGTTGACATCTACG
Organism: uncultured Selenomonadaceae bacterium; assembly: GCA_905233325.1. GTDB lineage: Bacteria > Bacillota > Negativicutes > Selenomonadales > Selenomonadaceae > Quinella. The sequence continues at coordinate 10,031 of CAJODU010000053.1, read as the reverse complement.
CCAAAGTCGAGGAGTTGAAGGCTCTCTATGATTCGTATGAAAAAAATATGTTCTGATGGATCCCGCAGTATCTGATTAACCCCTTTGTCTGTCCTTCAGTTCCCGCTCCACATCACGTTTAGCAGCCTTGGCAGCCAGGTCTTGCCGCTTATCATAAGTGTGCTTGCCGCTTGCCAGGGCTATTTCCATCTTCGCCCGCCCGCGCTTGAAATATATCTTCAGCGGTATGATAGTAAACCCCTTCTCCCGCGTCTTACTAAAAAGTTTGACAATCTCCGCCTTGTGCAGGAGGAGCTTTCTGGGTCTCAACGGGTCGTGGTTGAAGTAGTTGCTGCCGTGGTCGTAGGGACTTATGTGCAGATGTTGGACGAACAGCTCGCCGTTCTTGACCTCACCGTAGCTGTCTTTGAGGTTGGCTCTGCCGGCTCTGAGAGACTTGACCTCAGTGCCTTTGAGTTCAATGCCCGCCTCATATGTATCGTGTATGAAATAGTCGTGGCGTGCCTT
>CAJODU010000053.1:0-9488 GCA_905233325.1 uncultured Selenomonadaceae bacterium | reverse complement strand
AAAACCTATCATTGAGCGGCCTCTCCTGTAAATCTCACCGAGTCCGCCGCTGAAATCCTCAACGGACAGATGAATCAGTTTATCCTTGCCGATCTTCTTGCCCTTACTCTCCTTGCTCTCTTTGAAAAGTCTCTGCGCTTGTTTCATCTCCGCCTGTTCGAGGAGATTGCGGACAAAGCGACCATTGCCAAAATTCTCCTTCTTGACGGCCTTGTCAAATATCTTGCGGCACTCCTTGATAACCTCATTCGTGAGCTTGTAGCCCTTATTGTCCGCCATTAGCTTGAGAATGTCAACGAGTTCCTTGGTATTGTAATCCGGAAAGTTGAGGTGGAAGGCAATGCGGCTTAAAAGTCCCTCATTCCTGTCGAGGAAACTCTTCATCTTGTCAGTATAGCCGGCGAAGATCACTATCACGTCATCGCGGTGATTCTCCATCTCCTGGACAATGGTGCTGATAGCCTCGTCGCCGTAGCTGCCCGCCCAATGCTCAACTAAAGAGTAGGCCTCATCAATGAACAACACCCCGCCCTTAGCTTGGCGGAACTTTTTTTGCACGATATTCGCCGTCCAACCGACATACTTACCGACGAGATCAGCCCTCCCGCACTCAATAAAGCGACCTGTTTCAAGGATCCCCTCCTTGTTGAGAATATCCGCGAAAAGTCGTGCCACCGTCGTCTTGGCACTGCCGGGGTTGCCGGTAAAACACATATGTCGCGACGGCTTGCAGCGTGTCAATCCTGCCTCCGCCCTCATCTTCTGCACTTTGAATGAGGCGGTTATCTTCTCCAGCGTCTCCTTCTGCTCCGTCAATCCTATCATCTTCTGCAGAATGTGATAGGCGTCGTCCTTATTTCTCTCCTCTTCGGAGATGGTGAAGTAGTCCACTTGCTGATAGGCAGGATATATCTTATTCTTGAGGCCGTCGCTGTAGAGTTTGTCAGAAATCTGATGTATATCTGAGGCACGGAATGAGAGGCGGTCACCCAGAGCCTTCTCAAGGTCTTCATCGGTATAGTAACTCATATCTGAAGACTCTTTGATAAACTTGAGATAGTCGAGAGCCTGTTCACGATTGCCCGCACCCTCCTGCAGTTCAATGATATTGAGATCGTCTTGCAGGTTGCTGATCAGCTTGGGAGCAAACCCGGGCTGATCAACCATCTCAACGAAGATACAAAGGGTGTTGCGCTGGTGCTTGCGGACAACCTCACTGATGAAATCGACGACTTCTTCATAGCTGGTGGCGTAGTTGGTGTCGTTGTCCTGCGCACCCTGCAACTCAATAACAACAGTGGAGCCTTCCGCACAGTTGAGCAGATTCTCAAAGTCAGTCTCAGCGGAGCAGCGTTCAGTGATATTGTATACTCTGGTTATGCGCTGACTGACAAGCCGCTTGTTGACGTATAAGGCACCGACGAGCAGATCAATCATCTTCATAGCCGCGAAATAGCTGCCCGCAAGTATCTTGTAGTGGACAGGGTGTCCGTAGAACTTTTTGCGGCTGTTGTCCTTGGAGTAAATCCTCTCAAATTCTTCAATGAGACTGCTGTCCGCCATAAGTTTGTCGGCTTGCTGAAGGGCTTGAGTGTGGGTGAGTTTGTTGATTGGGCAGATACTTTCGGCAATATCAAAGACAGGATTGCTGTCGAAGTTTAGATTGAGGTCGTCGGTGATTCTGTATTCATCAATAAAGTTGATTCTATCTCCGCGTGTTATCAGCTTGCTGAAGTTTTCAGAGGTGATTTCACGCAAATCGTGAACCTCAATATCTTTCATATTGTACTGTACTTCTAAAGCAGCTCTGAGGAATTTCCGAATCTTTTCGGCAGAAGGCTTTTGCAGTTGATTGACAGCAGCAATCATACTGTACTTTTCAGGTGATTCTTGGTATATAAAAGCCTGAATATCCTCTCCCATTCGTTCTATTCCCAGAATATCATTGAGTTCACGAATATGGTTGACAAACCGTGCCTTAGTCCTTTGAGTTTCCGTTGCCTTGGTTTTCTTGGACTGAAAAGTAATATTAAACTCAAAAAAAAGCATTGAATCACTCCTTGATTGAAGATATTATATTCCCTGCAAAAGATAAATGCAAGGCTGATAGTGAAAATTATTCAGACAGCAGCCGCGTTTATCTTGTCTTTGCTCTTGATCTGTGTTATAATCGCTCTTGCAAAATCACTAAGCATAAACGAAGGAGAGATCTTATGCCTGTTATGGAATATTTGGAGCGCAATGCTGAATTGTATGGCGATGAAGTTGCGCTTGTTGAATTGAACCCTGCCGAGCCGGAAGATCGCAGAATGAGCTGGAAAGAGTACAGCTTGATAGAGTCGAATCGTTTTGAACCCTATCGCCGCGAGATTACTTGGTCTGTCTTCAATGAGAAGGCCAACCGCTGCGCCAATCTCTTGCTTGAGCGCGGCGTCCGAAAGGGCGACAAAGTTGCAATCATTATGTATAACTGCCTTGAGTGGCTGCCCATTTACTTCGGTATTCTCAAGACAGGTGCCATTGCTGTGCCTTTTAACTTCAGATACGACGCTGAAGAAATCCTCTACTGTGCTGAGTTGGCGGAAGTTGACGTTATCATCTTCGGCACCGAGTTTATAGGCAGACTTGAAACTCACGCCGAGAGGTTAAGTCAAGGGCGTCTGCTGATATATGTCGGAGACGGCTGTCCGAGTTTCGCCGAGAGTTACTATCTGCTCGCCGCGAACTGTTCCGGCACCAAGCCTGATGTGCCTGAGATCACCGACGAGGACTTTGGTGCAATCTACTTCAGCTCCGGCACTACAGGCTTTCCCAAGGCAATCCTTCACAAACATCAATCATTGACGCAAGCCGCACAGATGGAGCAAAAACACCACAAGACCGGACGCGATGATGTCTTCCTCTGCATACCGCCACTCTATCATACCGGTGCGAAGTTCCACTGGATGGGGTCACTTGTTGCAGGAAGTAAAGCGGTCCTGCTCAAAGGCACAAAGCCGGAAGTGATATTCGACGCCGTCTCAAAAGAAAAATGCACTATCGTCTGGTTACTGGTGCCTTGGGCGCAGGATATACTCGACGCCCTCGACAGCGGCACACTGAAGATGTCGGACTACAAGCTCGATCAATGGCGGCTTATGCACATTGGTGCGCAGCCTGTGCCGCCTTCACTGATTCAGCACTGGAAAGAATACTTCCCTCATCACGACTACGACACCAACTATGGACTTTCTGAGTCAACCGGCCTGGGTTGTGTCCACCTTGGACTTGAGAATATCAACAAAGTCGGTGCAATCGGCATACCCGGCTATCGTTGGGAATGCAAGATTATCGACGAGAACGGCGTGGAAGTCAAGCAGGGCGATGTCGGCGAGCTGTGCGTCAAAGGTCCGGGCGTGATGACTTGCTACTACAACGACGAAAAGGCCACTGCTGAGGTATTGAAAGACGGCTGGCTCCTCACCGGTGATATGGCAATGCAGGACGACGAGGGCTTTATCTTCCTGGTTGACCGCAAGAAGGACGTCATTGTCAGCGGCGGCGAGAATATCTATCCTGTGCAGATTGAGGACTTCCTCCACAAGTTCGACAAAGTCAAGGACGTTGCCGTTATTGGTCTTGCTGACAGGCGTCTTGGTGAGATTGCCGCTGCTATCGTTGAACTCAAGGACGGCGTGACTTGTACTGAGGACGAAATCAATCAATTCTGCAAAGAGTTACCGAGATACAAACGCCCGAAGAAGATAATCTTCGCTGATATTCCGCGCAACGCCACCGGCAAGATAGAGAAACCTGCTTTAAGGAAACGCTACGGTGCAGATAAGCTGGTTCGTGATCAAGTCACCAAAAAATAATCAACAAAGAACAAAATAAAATCCCCTGCCATATCTCAACGGCAGAGGATTTTTCTTTGGGAATTAGATATTGACGGGTTAGACGGTTAGAAAGCTAATTCCATATATCGATACATATTAGAATTTGAATTTCTGAAGTTCACCTTGCAGGTCTTGAGCGAGTTGAGCAAGTGCATCAGAGGCAGAGGCAATCTCTTCAGCAGAGGCGGACTGCTCTTCCGACGCAGCAGAGACTGATTCCATCTCTCCGGCAACTTGCGCACCCTTCTCCGAGATTTTTTCCGAGCGGCTCTTAATCTTTTGCGTATCTTCCAATACAGCTTGGATCTCTCTCACCATATTAGCCGCATCTTTTGACGAATGAATAGAGGCCTCTTTAATCTCGTCAAAGTTGGCACGGAGCTGTTCAACGCTCTTACTGCCTTCACGAACGGCAACAGAACCGTCATGCATTGACTTGACAGCATCATCTGTGTCATTTTGAATTGCACCGATAAGGTTTGCAATCTTCTGGGCTGCACCTTGTGATTCTTCAGCAAGTTTACGAACTTCATCAGCGACGACAGCAAAGCCGCGACCATGCTCACCGGCACGGGCTGCCTCAATAGCGGCGTTGAGGGCGAGGAGGTTGGTCTGCTCGGCAATTCCACTGATAGCCTCAACAATTTGACCGATTTCCTTGGAACGCTGACCGAGCTTGTCAACAGTTGCTGCCGATTCATTGACGATCTTTTCAACGCCAAGAATTTGATTGATTGCCGACTCAACGGCACTGCTACCGGCTTCAGCCTGAGAACTTGAAAGTTCAGCATGCTTGGAAACGGTATTAACAGTCTTATTCATTGTATCAATAGAAACCAAAGCGTGATTAATGGAATCCATAGCATCACCAACCAACTGCTGCTGCTCAACGACTGCACCGGCAGAACTGGTGACGGAATTGGCAACCTGCTCGGACGCCTGAGCACTCTGGTGAGCGGACGCCGTCAACTCTTGTGAAGACGCTGCAAGCTGCTCAGAAGACTGGCTTGCCTTCTTGATGAGCTCGTTGATAACCTTTCTGACTATTGCCAGCTTTTCATTCATCACACCAAATTCATCACCACGCGGCTCGACAGGCTCACGACCTTCGCGAAAGTCACCATTGGCAAGTTTGTCGAAGACACGAATTAGGTGATCCAGAGGATTAGTAACGGCCATGATAATCTTGACGCTGGTGGCGATAAGGATCAAGCAGATGACAACACAAGCGATAAGCATAGTGCGAGTTGCAGCGTTGGTCTCTTCTTCAGTATTCTTCAACATTTCCTGTGCATCGTCGTGAGCTACCTTTTGAAGTTTTGCCAGCGAATCGCCCAAGCTCATGGCATAGGGCATGCAGTTCTTCTCGTAATAATCCATTGCGGCATTTCTGTGGTCTGCCATTGCAATCCTATCAGTTAAAGCTGCCGCGGGCGGACGCAAGTTCATTAAATTGTTACCGGCTTGCTTAAACTTTTCCCATTCGCCCTTGATTTCATTGAGCAGGGCTTGCTGCTCAGCATCACCTTCAATGATTTTACCATACTGGACAATATTTTCGTCCATATCTTTGACGGCACCATCAAACTTGGCCTTGCGTGAGGCCACCAAACTGTCATCAGCCGTGAGTGGTGCAAGAGCCGCCTGTACCTGTGCATATCTTGTTGAATAACGTGACCTGCCTATGTAATAGATGCTCATCAAGTTTTTATTGTACATTTCTTCAGTATGTGCTTTTGATTCTTGGATTGAAAGATAACCGACAACGCCGATTATTATCATACCGATCAGAGCCACTACATTTAAAAGCAACAACTTGTGAGATACCTTTAAATCGTTCATAAGATTCACGAAAATAACCCCCCTCATTTAATAATAATTATTCTACAATCTATTTTCTGAACTGTCAATATTTACAGTTTAGATTTTCACGAATATTTCAGAATATTTCTATCTTCCGGCACTGACGCCGTCCTCAATCTTCTTGGCGAGTTTACGGCTTTCATGAGCAGCACCTTCCAGCTTGAGCAGTTCAGTGCGGCAATCATTGAGGATTTTGAGGGCGTGATCAATATTTTTGAGTTCTTTCAAGCCGTTTTCATCATCAACCAAAGCCTTGAGCGAGTTGCGGCAGTTTATCAGGAGCTTGCTTTTGAAATCCTCACGTTTTTTGTTGCGCTCTTTAAATTCCTCAGCAAGATCACCCAACTGTTCCATAGTGTGTACAGCGGCAAGGTAATCATACTTCAACTGAGCATCAAGTTTCATGGAAGCACCTTCAGTAAAAATCTTGCCGATTTGAAGTGCATCTTTAAATCTGTCTATTGTTGCCATTTCTTTATCATCTCCATTTAATCAATTACGACGGCGACCTCTGTCTCCACGCGGGTCTCTTGAATTTGTACGCGAGCCGAATCCCCTCAAGTTAGCCATTGAATCCGACCTGCCGGAACCTTGAGAACGTCCGCCGCCTCTTGTATCTGAGCGGGAATCACTGCGTCTGTTGCCGCCACCGCCGGAAGAGGAAGAGCGAGTCTTTTGGGGAGCGTTGGGGTCTAATACCGCACTGTGGCTGACATCAATCTTGCCGCGATCGTCGATCTCAATAACCTTGACTTGCAGCTTGTCACCGATCTTGACAACGTCCTCAACCTTATCGACACGCTTGGTGGAGAGTTGAGATACATGGCACATACCCTCGCGACCCGGCAGAAGTTCAAGGAAGGCACCAAAGCTCGCAATCCTCGTGACAGTCCCCTCAAAAATCTCACCGACTTTGATCTCGCGGACAATATCCTCAATCATCTTGATAGCCTTGTCAATGCCCTCAATATTCGGCGAGGTAACGAAAATATTGCCGTCCTCGTTAATATCAATCGTGACGCCCGTCTCCTCAATGATCTTGTTGACCATCTTGCCGGCAGGTCCGATGACTTCGCGGATTTTATCAACTTCAATCTTGATAGTCTTGACTCTCGGTGCGTAAGGTGAGAGATCAGGTGCAGGTTCACTGATAACCTCAAGCATCTTGCCGAGAATGAAGGAACGGCCGCGCTTAGCCTGTGCAAGGGCGTCGGAGAGTATCTCACGATCAATACCGGCGACCTTAATATCCATTTGAATGGCAGTAACGCCCTCCGTGGTACCCGCGACTTTGAAATCCATATCGCCGAGTGCATCTTCCATACCTTGAATATCAGTCAAAATGGTATGAGCGTCGCCGTCCTTGACAAGTCCCATTGCAACGCCGCTGACGGGTCTTTTGATTTTGACACCTGCCTGCATTAATGAGAGGGTAGATCCGCAGACAGAACCCATTGAGCTGGATCCGTTGCTCTCAAGGACTTCAGAGACGAGGCGAATGGTGTAAGGGAACTCTTCAATCGAAGGAATGACAGGCACCAACGCTCTCTCCGCCAAAGCACCATGCCCAATCTCGCGACGGCCGGGGCTTCTTGCAGGTCTTGCCTCACCGACGGAATAGCCGGGGAAGTTGTACTGATGAAGGTAGTGCTTGGTATATTCAGGCTCTAAGCCGTCAATAATCTGCTCATCACCAATAGCACCGAGTGTTGTGATTGTCAAAACCTGCGTCTGACCGCGTGTAAACAAGCCGGAACCGTGAGCACGCGGCAGAAGTCCTACTTCGCAGGAGATAGGACGAACTTCTTCAAGCTCACGCCCATCCGGTCTGATCTTCTCGTGGGTGATCATGTGGCGGACGACTTCTTTGGTTATATCATGAATAATCGTTCCTATTTCCTTATCAATGTCCTCATTGATTTCATGCAACTTATCATGCATGTACTCTATGGTTTCATCAAGGACGGCTTTTGTTGCCTCTTCGCGTGCAAGTTTGTCGGGATTGCGAACGGCAGTATCAATCTTACCGGTCGCAAACTCACGAACAGCAGCGTCAATCTCCGGATCAACCTCAAAGAGTTTATATTCCTTCTTCTCCTTGCCGCAAGCCGCAGCAATATCATCTTGAAAGGCAACGAGACGCTTTATCTCTTCATGTCCGAAGAGAATAGCCTCAAGAATAACCTCTTCCGGCAGTTCCTTAGCACCCGCCTCAACCATCATCACCGCGTCACGGGAACCGGCAACCATCAAGTCAAGATCGGACTTGTCGGTCTGCTCAACGGTAGGATTGATGATAAACTCGCCGTTAATCCTGCCTACACGGACACCGGCTATGGGTCCGTTGAAGGGTATGTCCGAAACGCAGAGAGCGCAGCTTGCACCTAACATTCCCGCAACTTCAGGCGGATTATCCTGGTCAAAGCTGAGGACAGTGGCAGTGACTTGAACGTCATTCCTAAAGCCTTTCGGGAAGAGCGGACGGATTGGTCTGTCGATTAATCTGCTCTTCAATATTGCTGATTGTGGCGGACGACCCTCGCGCTTGATAAAACCGCCGGGGATCTTTCCGGCGGAATACATCTTTTCTTCATAGTCCACAGTAAGCGGGAAGAAATCCACTCCTTCGCGAGGCTCGGCTGAGGACGTGACGGCAACGAGGACTGCCGTGTCACCATAACGAACCAAGACGGCACCATTTGCCTGTTTTGCCATCTTTCCGTTCTCGACGATCAATTTGCGTCCGCCGACCTCTATTTCAAAACTTTGCATTATATTTCCTCCTAATGATTCTACTTTAGTTAAATGTTTCGACAAAAAATTTAGACTTCCTTTGTGGTTTCATTGATTTTTTAAAGCAATTATCAAGATTCGGACGAGTGGCAGCGAAAAAATTAACAGAGATATTGCAAGAATAATACAGTTAGGTATATAATATCAATATAATGTGTTTTTTGATGTTCTATGAGGTGACGCATGAATCCAAAAATTTCAGTAATAATGCCGATGTACAATGTTGAAAAGTATGTCGGCTGTGCCATTCAATCATTGCTGGATCAAACTTTTGCTGATTTTGAATTGATATTGATTGATGATGGATCAACAGATAAAACACTCGATGAAGCTAAAAAATTTACTGATCCTCGCATTAAAATATTCAAAAATAAAAGAAATCTTGGTGTAGGACTGACTCGTAATTATGGTATAAGTTTGACTCAAGGAGAATATATTTATTTTTGTGACAGTGATGATGCTGTATTTCCAAATGCCTTACAATCTTTGCTTGAAGCCGCTGAAAAAAATAAATCCGATCTCGTTACCAGTACAATTTATTTGCGAGCAAATGACAGTGAATTTCAGACTATAAAAGATATAAAATGCAATGCTGTAAGTGCAGGTGTCATGGGACGAGTTGCAGAAGATATAAAATCAAGAATATGGGAAGAATATGCATTGCATAAAACCCATTGTTCTGTCTGTTTTAGCTTGTATAAGAAGGGTTTGTTCAGCTCCGTCGGAGGGGGGTATAAGAAGTTATATTTTCGAGAATTTCCTGTCGCCGAAGACGACTTTTTCTTATTTGAATTACTTTGTTTGACTTCCAATGTCGTGAAAATAGAGGTTCCATTTTATATTTATAGAGTTAAAGAGGGTTCTATATCAAATTCTTCAGATATTAATAGATTAAAAAAATATATACCAACATTTATGGAATTTGCAAAACTCATCAATAAAAAATTGATAACATTG
>CAJODU010000052.1 GCA_905233325.1 uncultured Selenomonadaceae bacterium | reverse complement strand
CCTTACAAGAATAAAACTAAAACTGCTTGCGATTATTGCCCTTATGATTCCGTCTGCGGTTTTGATACTTCACTCAAAAACAACAGCCGACAAAATATTCCGGCTCTTACAGCTCCGCAAATCTTCAAGATGATGCAAAAAGAACTTAGTGAAAATGCGAAAGATTAATAAATTTTTACTTGCATTTTTGGACGGAATGTGCTAAACTTCTATCGTTACAAAAATTTTGTAAATGGAGGTTTTATTTTGCCTAATATTAAAGCATCAGTAAAGAGCATCAAGCAGGATGCCAAACGTCGTGAAAGAAACATTTTAGCGAAAACCAACATCAAGAAAGCATCTAAAAAAGTCCTTGAGGCTATCGCGAACAATAATGCTGCTGAAGCAAAGACTCTTCTTGCACTCGCTGATAAAGCTATTGATAAAGCCGTTTCAAGCAATACAATCCATAGAAACGCAGCTGCAAGAAAAAAATCAAAATTGGCTAAAAAAGTCAACGTGCTTGGTGCATAATAAAATATAAAGTCCATTGTTTTTAATGATATGGGCTTTTTTGTTGCAATTTGGAAACAGGAGATTCTTATTTCATTTTAGTGAATTTTAATGGGTGATTCCTGCGAATAATTTTCATACACTATTGACAAATCTTTAGTAAGGCTATATAATAGCGTATGTTGTTTAAACTAGTGGAAGGAGTTGGCTGTAATGCGTGTGAAGTTGACTTTGTCCTGTTCTGAATGTAAAAATCGCAACTATAGGACAAATAAAAATAAGAAAAACAATCCCGATAGATTGGAATTTAAAAAGTATTGCAAATTCTGCAAAAAGCATACCCTGCATAAAGAGACAAAATAATCCGCTCTTGGTGGTATGTTAAATCACTCGAAGGGTGTGAGCATAGTTGACGGAAGCAAATGAAAAATCCGGCAGCAGTCCTGCAAAATTCATTGAAGAAGTCCGCAACGAATTGAAGAAAGTTTCGTGGCCGACTAAAAAGGAACTCACTTCCTATACCTGTGTTGTTGGTATTGCGGTTGTCATAGTCTGTGCACTCATCTGGGTGTGTGATACTATTTTTGCAAGGCTGTTTCACGTTTTATTGAGGTAAAGAGGTGTTTTCATGGATCAGCAAAGAGGTCCCAGAGCATGGTATGTTGTTCATACATATTCCGGATATGAAAACAAGGTTAAAGTAAATCTTGAAAAAAAAGTTGCCTCTCAAAACCTCGGTGACGTGATTTTTGAAGTCGTTGTGCCGATGCACACGGAAACTGAAGTCAAAGAAGGCAAAAAAAAGAATGTCCAGCGCAAGGTTTTTCCAGGTTATGTGCTGGTCAATATGATTGTCAACAACTATTCCTGGTATGTTGTCAGAAATACTCAAGGCGTAACCGGCTTTGTCGGATCAGAGAAGGAGCCTATTCCGCTTACTGATGAAGAGGCCAATAAGATTTTGAATGTCTCGGCAAAAGATCTGGAAACTCTTTCGATGAAAATCAAAGTCAATGACAAAGTTCGCATTACTTCCGGCTGGCTGGAGGATTACTCTGCAGTAGTAAAGGAAATCGACACCAACAAACACCGCGTAGTTGTTATAGTTGAGGGTAAACCCGTAGAGCTTGATTTTGATCAAGTCGAAAAACTTTAATCAAAAAAGTCAAAAGCGTTCGATAATATAATTTGAACGTTAAATAGCAAAGGCAAGGAAAGAAGGTGAAACGATGGCAAAGAAAGTGACAAAGGTAGTCAAGCTGCAAGTTCCGGCAGGTAAAGCAACTCCGGCTCCTCCTGTAGGTCCTGCACTCGGTCAGGCGGGCGTCAATATTATGGCTTTCGTCAAGGAATTTAACGACAGGACAGCACAACAGGCAGGTTTGATTATTCCTGTTGAGATTTCGGTTTACGAAGACAGATCTTTCACGTTCATAACCAAAACCCCGCCGGCAGCAGTCCTCTTGAAGAAGGCAGCGGGTATTGAAAAGGCTTCAGGCGAACCCAACAAGAACAAGGTTGCAAAAATTCCGCGTGCTAAGGCTCAAGAGATAGCTGAGCAGAAGATGAAAGACCTCAATGCTGCCGATATTGAGGCGGCCACTCGAATGATCGAAGGCACCGCTCGCAGTATGGGCATTGAAGTAGTCTGAGTCAAATTAGTGGGAGATTTAATTAATCGCAAATACCACGAGAGGAGAAATTCTAATGGCAAAGAGTAGCAAAAGATTTCGCGAGGCTGAAAAGCTCCTTGAAGAAGGTAAATTCTATTCTGTCAAGGAAGCTGTAGACCTCGTCAAGAAAACCGCTACAACAAAGTTTGATGAGACGATTGAATTGCATGTCCGTCTGGGCGTTGATCCTAAATATGCAGATCAGCAAGTCCGCGGTGCAGTCGTTCTTCCGAATGGTACAGGTAAATCCAAGAGAGTCCTTGCCTTTGCTAAGGGCGATAAAGTCACCGAGGCTGAAAAAGCCGGTGCTGACTTTGTCGGTTCTGATGAACTCGTTCAGAAGATTCAAGGCGGCTGGCTGGATTTTGATGTCGCAGTGGCAACTCCAGACATGATGGGTGTTGTCGGTCGTCTCGGTAAAATTCTCGGACCTCGCGGCTTGATGCCTAACCCAAAACTTGGTACGGTTACTATGGATATTGCTAAGGCAATCTCTGAGCAGAAAGCCGGTAAAGTTGAATACAGAACTGACAAGCAGGGTAATGTTCACTGCCCGATTGGCAAGGCCTCATTTGATGAGACTAAGATCGAAGAGAACTATCAAACTTTGATGGATACTCTTATCAAGGCTAAACCTTCAGGTGCTAAGGGACAATATGTCAAGACTATTACCATCAGTGCTACCATGGGTCCCGGTGTGCCGGTTGTTGTAACGGCTTAATAAGATAAAATCAAAAATCTAAAAATCAAATAAAAAAATTTGACCATAGACAGCAGGTTCGACTTGTCGATTAAAGTTCCTGCCGAGGTCGGAGAGCATTAATATTTTGCTTTGCTTGAGAAGAATTCTCCTCCGATTTCGTATGGTCGGAGGTTTCTTAATTGGAATATATTCCGAATCAATTTGAGGAGGTGAAATGTTAAAAATGGCTGAAAAGAAACAAAAGGCTGGATATGATTCAAAGGTAACTGACAAGAAAAGAGCTGTCGTTGCTGAATTGAAGGATCATCTGACAAATGCTAAAGGTGCAGTCTTCACCAGCTACAATAAGTTGACAGTTGCTATGGATACTGAACTTCGCCGCGAACTCAGAGCAGCGGGTGTCAATTACCATGTTGTCAAAAATACTATGACTAATCTTGCCGCTAAAGAGGCAGGACTTGATGAACTCACTGCACACCTCGCAGGTACTACCGCACTTGCTTTCTCGAAAGAGGACGCTGTTGCACCTGCAAAGGTTATCTGCGACTTCATAAAGAAGAACAAGCTGGAAGATGCCGGTATTCTTACTATTAAAGCCGGTCTTGTTGAAGGTAAAGTTATCGACGATAAAGAAGTCAAGGCACTTGCAAATCTGCCTTCAAGAGAGCAGCTCATTGCAAAACTCCTTGGCAGCATGAATGCTCCTATCGCCAATACTGTCGGCGTCCTCAGTGCTGTTATCCGCAACGCTGTTTACGTTCTCGACGCAATTCGCGAGAAGAAGGAGAAAGAATCCGCTTCTGCTTAATCGTTAAACTATTAAATCATAACTTTGTAAATATTTGGAGGTATATAAAATGACTAAAGAAGAAATCATGCAGGCTATTGAGAGCATGACTGTTTTGGAGCTTTCTGAGCTCGTTAAGGCTATGGAAGAGAAGTTCGGCGTTTCCGCAGCAGCTCCGGTTGCAGTTGCAGCAGCAGGTGCAGCTCCGGCAGCAGGCGGCGCAGCAGAGGAAGAGAAGACTGAATTTGATGTCGTCCTCAAAGAGGTTGGCGCAGAGAAGATCAAAGTTATCAAAGCTGTTCGTGAGGCAACCGGTCTTGGTCTTAAAGAGGCTAAGGCTCTTGTTGACGGTGCTCCTGCTCCTGTCAAAGAGAAAGTCTCCAAGGCTGATGCTGAGGCTCTCAAGGCTAAACTTGAGGAAGTTGGCGCAACTGTCGAACTCAAGTAATTTGACAACTAAGTACGTATAAATAAAAATATAAGCTATGAATCTGATCGCAATGATTGGACTCATGGCTTATTTTTTTACTTCTTCTATCGACCGGCTAGACAATAGCATATTTCGTTAAGTATTCCCAGATACCGCTGTCCTCGTTTGTTGCAGTGATCTCGTTGGCGTACTTTTTGACGGGATCGGGAGCATTGCCCATAACGACGGCAGTGCCGACCAGCTTGAACATATCAACGTCATTGTAGTTGTCGCCGAAACCCAGAGCCTCCGCCGCCGTCAGACCATAGTGCTTGAGCATAACATTAATACCCGTAGCCTTAGAGACAGACTTGTCCATAATCTCAAGAAGGAATTTAGAAGAGCGTACGACGTTGAGTGGTGGGAACATCTTGCCGAGTTCGCGTTCCATCTCCTCGCAGATTGGCGGGTCACACATTATGAGGATTTTGTTGGGCATTATTTGATTATTCATCAACTCACGGAAATCAGCATTTTCGGCAGTTGCTTCGGTAATGTCCATTTCATATTTTACGCGCTTGTCGTTCACGTCACGAACAAACCAGCGACGACCGACATAATAGTTGACAGTGACATCTTTCCAGCCGTCGTCAATAGCCTTCAGTACGGCCTCCGTATGCTCTTTTGCTATAGTTTTGCTGTAGAGGACTTCCTCTTCCTTCGTGAGGACAAGCCCGCCGCTGTAGCTGATGATTGGAATTTTGATCCCTATCTTGTTAGTGATAGGGTAGATGGCTTCAGGCATTCTGGCACTCACGAGGACAAAGGGGATATTTTTGTCGAGCAGCAACTTGACAGCATCCTCCGTCTTTTTGGTAACTCTGTGGTCATTCGTGAGGAAAGTCCCGTCAATATCAGAAAAAACGATCTTTATCATCATCAAGCCTCCCATCAAATGAAAGATACCAAAAGGGCTGTACACGAAATTTGTGACAGCCCTTAATCTATTGCGAATATATTTTAATCTTCCTTACGGCGAAGTACGACGGCAGAGCGGGCAGGAATGTAGAGCTTGAGCCATTCTTTGCCGACTTTCTCGTAGAGAGGATCGAAGTTCGTGAAGTGAGTCAATGTATCATCAGCAAAGCCGAAACCGCCGAAGTCTTTGGAATCGCTGTTGAGTACGACATCATAGGCACCCTTCGGAACGAGGAAACCATAATCGGTGAATGAGCGAGACGGTGAGAAGTTGAAGACAAAGATGTATCTATCGCGCATATAAGCCAACACTTGATCTCCATCATCGTGCCAAATCTCAACAACCGGCGTCTTCTCGAATTTATCAACACTCTTCATAATCTTGAGCATTTCACGATCAAAGTCACCAAGCCAATGATAGCAAAGATCCTTGTTATCGACGAGGTTCCATTGACGGCGAGCATACTTGTAAGACCAGCCGTTGCCTTCACGCGGGAAGTCAATCCATTCAGGGTGACCGAACTCATTACCCATGAAGTTGAGGTATCCGCCGTTGATGGTGGTAGCCGTCACAAGACGAATCATCTTGTGGAGGGCAATGCCACGACGCACAAGATCATTCTCATCACCTTTGCGGAAGTGCCAGTACATATCGGCGTCAATCAAGCGGAAGATGATAGTCTTGTCGCCGACGAGTGCCTGGTCGTGGCTCTCAGCATAGGAGACAGTCATCTCACCGGCTCTGCGGTTGCACATCTCCCAAAGAATGCTGGAGGGCTTCCAATCCTCGTCCTTGACTTCTTTGATAGTCTTGATCCAATAATCGGGAATACCGAGAGCGAGGCGATAATCAAAACCATAACCGCCGTCCTCGTACTTGCCGGCAAGTCCGGGCATACCGCTGAC
The DNA here is from genome assembly GCA_905233325.1 of uncultured Selenomonadaceae bacterium. GTDB lineage: Bacteria > Bacillota > Negativicutes > Selenomonadales > Selenomonadaceae > Quinella. Next base: position 4,717 of record CAJODU010000052.1, on the reverse strand, counting down.
GTCCTCAGCAATGGTGATAGCATGCGGGTTGACTTCGTGAATCAGCTTGTTGGCAAGGGTGAGGTAGCAGATTGCGTTGTCGTCTTGGTGACCGTTGAAATAGTCGCCGTAACTCATAAACGCCTCACCGAGACCGTGACTGTAATAAAGCATTGAGGTGATACCGTCGAAACGGAATCCGTCGAAGTGGAACTCTTCAAGCCAATACTTGCAGTTGGAGAGCAGGAAATGGACTACATCATCTTTGCCATAGTCAAAACAGAGAGAATCCCAAGCAGGGTGTTCATGACGGCCACCGGGGTAGAAGAACTGATTAGGATCGCCGCAGAGATTGCCGAGACCTTCAACTTCATTCTTGACGGCATGGCTGTGAACCAAGTCCATAATGACGGCAATCCCCATTGAGTGTGCAGTGTCGACGAGATCTTTCAGCTCTTCGGGAGTGCCGAAACGTGAAGACGGAGCGAAGAAGGAGCTGACATGATAGCCAAAGCTGCCATAGTAGGGGTGCTCCTGGATTGCCATAACTTGAATAGCATTGTAGCCGTCCGCCTTGACGCGGGGCAGGATATTCTCTTTAAATTCTGTGTAAGTGCCGACCTTCTCAGCGTCTTGTGCCATACCGACATGACATTCATAAATGAGCAGAGGATCGACGTCCGGCTTGAAGTCGGTATTGTTCCACTTGTAAGGCTGCTCAGGATTCCAAACTTGAGCGGAGAAGATTTTGGTTTGATCGTCCTGCACGACACGCGTTGCCCAAGCAGGCATACGCTCACCGCCGCCACCATTCCAGTAAACCTTCATCTTGTAAAGGTCGCCGTGTTTCATTGCCTTCTCAGGCAGGGTGATCTCCCAGTTGCCGGTGCCGGGGACTTCTTTGAGGCGGTAGGCTTCTTCTTCTTTCCAATCGTTGAAGTCACCAACAAGGAAGATTGTGGTAGCATTAGGAGCCCACTCACGGAACACCCAGCCGTCATCAGTCTTGTGCAGACCAAAGTAAAGGTGCCCCGTTGCAAAGTCCGAGAGAGTACGCTCACCGTTGTGTGTAAGTTTGTTAATCATCCAGACAGCGTGCTCGTGACGACCGCGAATGGCTCTTTCGTAAGGCTCAAGCCAGGAATCTTTTGCCACTAAACCGATGTGTTTACTTTCACTCATACCCTTTTATGCTGTAACATTCCGTGAAACTGTAGAAGGATTACAGCACTTCCTCCTATTCAAAAATTTTACAATACCATTCTATCAATTTGCTTGTCGACTGTCAATAAAATTTTAACTTTTCTGAATATCTTTTATCTGACTGAAATATCAAAACTCTGTAAATTTAATATATTTAATGTCGTTGGCGTCAGCACGAATTTTTTTACAAGTCTGATTATATTTATTTTTAGCTTGCACTTTTTTTGAATTAATGAGATAATAATTGCAAATATTTTGAGGAGCGTGTATTATGCCTTATTTAGGAGAGAATATCAAAAAACTCGGTTTTGGTCTCATGCGTTTGCCGAAAATCGACGAAAAGATTGACCTTGAGCAAGTCAAACTGATGGTCGATGAGTTCCTTGACGCAGGTTTCACTTACTTCGATACCGCTTGGGCTTACCCCGGCAGTGAAGATGCAATCCGTCAAGCACTCGTTGAGCGTTATCCTCGTGAAAAGTTTCAGCTTGCCACGAAGAATGCGGCTTGGATCAACTGCAAAACTCGTGAGGACGCCATTGCACAGTTTGAGACTTCTCTCAAGCAGACAGGTGCCGGTTATTTTGACTTCTACCTCCTGCACAATCTGGGTGAGGGGCGTACGAAGTTCTTTGATGATTTTGATATGTGGTCATTCGTCCAAGAGAAAAAGGCAGAAGGCAAAATCAAGCATGTCGGTTTCTCCTTCCACTCAACGCCTGAGGAGCTTGTGGAAATCCTCAACAAACACCCTGAGATGGAATTTGTACAACTTCAAATCAACTATGCTGACTGGGAAAATCCTGCAATTCAGTCAAAGGGCGTGTATGAAGTTGCACGCAAGCACGGCAAGCCTGTTATCATAATGGAACCTGTCAAGGGTGGTATGCTTGCCAATCCGCCGGAAGCCGTTGCAAATGTTCTCAAAGAAGCTGAACCGGAATCCTCTTGTGCCTCTTGGGCAATCAGATTTTCTGCCAGCTTGGACGGAATCATCACTGTGTTGTCAGGAATGAGCAGCATTGAACAGCTTAGGGACAATGTTGCCTACATGAAGGATTTTTACAAATTGAGTATAGCTCAAAGGGCAATCATTGAAGAGGCACGCGAGGAACTTGCAAAAATTCCGATCATTCCCTGCACCACCTGCAACTACTGTGCAAAAGTCTGTCCGAAGGAAATAGGAATCAGCGGCTCCTTCACCGCTATGAATATGTATACTCTTTATGGTGACTTGGCAACAGCTAAACATCAAGAGTCATGGCTGGTTGGAGGGCATGGGCGTAAATCTGCCGGTGACTGCATTAAGTGCGGACGCTGTGAGAAAGTCTGCCCGCAGCATATTCACATTCGTGATGAACTCGTCAAAGTACACAATACCTTTACAAAGTAGTCATTGATTTTAGATTTTGATTCCCGCTTGAAGTGAAATAACCAATGGAGGCGATATAATGGCAGGATATACGACAACAAATCCCGAATGGGCAGTACAGGGCAACTCTGCCGTAATGAGCGGCATTGAAGGAATTAAGGATACGACGGTAGGAAATATTAATCCATATTTAAAATCCGCCATGAAACCTAAACGCCGCCTTACTTTGACTGAAGATGAGATCGTTGAAGGTGTAATGAGCGGTGACAGGACGATTCTGTCGAGGGCGATAACTTTGATTGAGAGTAACAGTCCCAAGCACTTTGCAAAAGCTCAAAGAGTACTTCAGCGTCTTCTTCCAAAGACCGGCAATGCACTGAGAGTGGGAATCACCGGCGTACCCGGTGCCGGTAAGTCAACTCTGATAGAGGCGTTCGGCAATATGCTCTGCGACGAAGGGCATAAAGTCGCAGTCTTGGCTGTCGATCCGACAAGTTCAATCACTCGCGGATCAATTCTCGGCGACAAGACGCGAATGGGGACGCTCTCTCGTCGTGAGGAGGCTTTCATAAGACCTTCACCGGCAGGGGGAACTCTTGGTGGTGTTGCCAGAAAGAGCCGTGAGACTATGCTGATGTGCGAGGCGGCTGGCTATGATGTGATTCTCATTGAGACAGTCGGCGTCGGTCAGTCTGAAACGATCGTCCGCTCAATGGTTGACTTCTTTATGCTCGTCGTGCTGACAGGTGCCGGTGATGATCTCCAGGGTATCAAGAAGGGAATAATGGAGCTTGCCGATGCAATCGTCATCAACAAGGCTGACGGCGATAATCTCGTCAAAGCAAAGGTCACTCGCGGCGAGTATGAGCGAATGAGTTTATCCGTCCTGCAACCGAAGGCTGGCCAACTCACGCATATCTCTGCTCTGCCGTTGAGAAGACAGGACTTGCGGAACTCTGGAAGGTAATTCAATTATTTAAAGACCTCACCACAGCAAGCGGAATCTTCAAAAGCCGCCGAGATTCCCAACTTCTCGACTGGATGAAGTCAATGATTGACGAGCATTTGCACAATCTCTTTTTTGAAGATGCGGTGATAACGGGAAGAATGCCGGAAGTCAAAGATGCGGTATTAAGGGGAACTATCTCACCAACGCAGGCGGTTGCGGAGCTTGTCAAAATATTTGATATCAAGCGTGCTTCTGAGCGTCAAGTCGATCTGTTCAGCAATACATGAGGAGTAATTTTAGTGGAACCAATAAAAGCATTGATATTTGGAATAGATGATCTTTTTCCAACGCTGAAACCTTATTATGATCGTGAAGTAGAGAAAGGTAATTTGGAAATTGTTGGTTATGCGGTGTTCCAGGGCAACAACATTATTTTTGTAAAAAATCTTCAAGGTGAGCCGCTACAAGAGCTTTCATTTCAGAAAATAATAATCTCATCTCAAAACAATTTTATGCCGATTTATAAGGCTGTAAAAGCTATATTCAAAGGCACACGGGGGGGGGGTATAACTCTTGATAATGTCATAGATGGTAGAATTTTTCAAATTCCAAATTTTGATTTTCTCGATTTTTGTCAACATAAATTAGTTCAATTAAAAATGAATGATAACTCTCTCCGCGATCTCACATTTTTAGTACACCCGAGAATTTATAACAGCAATTTTGGAAGGATTGCACTTGGCATTAAGTCATATATAGCAGGGTGTTCTATTGATGGTTTAGGATTTGTTCACATTGGCAATTATTCCTCTATTGCAAGTAACATTACTTTTGAATTAGGAACGAGCGGCGATCACAATCATCATAACATTTCTTCGTATGGATTATCACATTGGGGCTGGACAGTTTCTAAAGATTTTTACATTAACAATAGACAGTATGGCATATTGAATATAGGCTCTGATGTATGGATTGGCAGAGGTTCTTACTTTAAAGCATCAAATTTTGATAAACCTCTTATTATAGGCAATGGAGCAGTTGTTGCTTCAGATAGCGTTGTAGTGAAAGATGTGCCGCCATATGCCATAGTCGGTGGCAATCCTGCAAAGTTTATTAAGTGGCGTTTTGACAGAGAAATCATTGAGGCACTTGAACGTATTGCCTGGTGGAATTGGGATTTAGAGAAAATTTATGATAACTTCCAACTGTTCAAT
>CAJODU010000051.1 GCA_905233325.1 uncultured Selenomonadaceae bacterium | reverse complement strand
GGAGCAGCGGCAGGAAAATACGCTCGGTCGCTTTTGCCATATAGCAGTCTTCCATTGGCGGGCGTCCGACGATAGTTGCAAAGTAGATCGGATCCTTGCGGTGTGTGATACAAGTCACATGAAAGACAGGGTAATCGTCAGCGAGAGAGTAGTAGCCGGTGTGATCGCCGAAAGGCCCTTCACGACGCAGCTCATCAGTCAAGACATAGCCTTCAAGGACAATTTCGGAATAGGCAGGGACTTCGAGATCAACCGTCACGCATTTAGTCATTTCAACGGATTTATGGCGGAGAAAACCGGCAAAGACCATCTCATCAACATCACGCGGCAGGGGAGCAGTCGCGGCGTAAGTTAGGACAGGATCAGTGCCGATTGCCACGGCAGCTTCAATTTTATTTTCACCTGCCGCCTTGGCGTCTCTCCAGTTCTCCGCACCGTTCTTGTGAATGTGCCAGTGCATACCTGTAGTTGTTGAGTCGTACTTTTGAAGACGGTACATTCCAACATTGCGCTTGCCGGTCGCAGGATTTTTAGTCACAACTAACGGCAGAGTTATGAAAGCCCCGCCATCTTTCGGCCAGCACTTTAGAATTGGTATTTTGTCAAGGTTGGGGTTGTGATCAATGACTTCTTGACACGGAGGATTTTTTATATATTTTGGAAAGTTGATCGCCTTGCGTGCCGTTGAGATAATCCCCGGCAGACTCATTTTATTCTTCAATGACAGGTAAGGCAACTTCAAAATCTCACGAATATCATCAGCAGCATTGTCCAACTTCTCAACACCGAGTGCAAGTGCCATTCTCTCATAACTGCCGAAAGCATTAGTCAACACCGGCATATCATAGCCCTTGACATTCTCAAACAAAAGAGCCACATTGCGGTAGTCCTTGAATTTAGACACGCGGTCGGTGATCTCGGTGATTTCAAGTTCGGCACTGACAGGCGTCTTGATTCTCTTGAGCAGACCGCGCCGCTCCAACTCTTCAATAAATTCTCTCAAATCTCTGTAAGCCAAAATTTATCCTCCAACGAAGTGAGTCGATATTTATCTCTCACCGCAACAAAAAAATTTTTACCTCACGAATAGCATTAAGACTTAAATAGAGATAAAAATTTCTATATTATTAGATCATCTCAAACTTGACACATACTTTTTAAGCTCTTCGGCAGCGTTTTTGACTTTTGAAAGATTGGCAGTTATTTCAGCCGTTGAGGCTTCCTGTGTCTCGCTTATCTTTCCTGTAGTCTCGATGGTCTTGGAAATTTCCTCAACAGCTTGATTCATTTGATTGAGTGTAAGCTGAATTTTTTCGGTGGCTTCGCGTGACTGCTCGGCAAGTTTGCGTACTTCCTCAGCGACAACAGCAAAACCGCGACCTTGTTCACCGGCACGTGCCGCCTCAATCGCTGCATTCAAACCGAGCAGATTAGTCTGTCCTGCAATGTTGGTTATAAAGTCTATAACCTTTATTGTGTCGGCATTTTTCTCTTGCAGCATCTTTGCCTGGGCTACGGACTCATGTCCTGCCTTTGCCAGCGTGCTTGCACTCTTTGCCACCTGCTCAACCGTCTGATATACCGTCTGCGTGGAAACTACTATCTCATCAATCAAATTTTTGAGTTTTTCGTAAGTTCCGGCATTTTGATTTATATCTGCCAATGTATTCTCCTCCTCTGCCTGCGTTCACTCTTATTGCCCTCTACATTCGACACAGATTTAATTTATCCTTCTTGCAAGCAAAATATACTATTCATAGCGAAGTGCATCAATAGGATCAAGTTTAGCCGCCTTTCTTGCCGGCAACATTCCAAATACAATTCCGACGAACAGCGAGAAACCGAAACTCACGACAATACTCAACGCACTGATAACTGTGGTGAAGTCACCAAACTCTGATATGGCCTTAGCCAGACCTATACCCAAGAATATCCCGATAATACCGCCAATCACGCTTATCATTGTCGATTCAATCAAAAATTGCAGCATAACATTATTAAAAGTTGCACCGATTGCCTTGCGAATACCGATTTCTCTTGTCCTCTCCGTGACACTGACCATCATGATATTCATTATACCGATACCGCCGACGATCAGGGAAATACCGGCGACTGATCCGAGCAGCAATGTTATCATCGTCGTCGTTTGTGTCATTGTCTCCATGAGACTTGTCAGATTGCGGACGTTGAAGTCATCTTCCGCACCTTTTTTGATTCTGTGCCGCTGGCGGAGGAGATTTTCAATTTGTGCCTGTACACTATCCATCTTGTCGGAGTCGGAGACTTGCACATTAATACTGCGGACATAGGTTATACCAATCAGACGTTCCTGCGCGGTCGTCAGCGGAATCAAAACCACATCATCTTGATCCTGCCCCATGTTAGATTGCCCCTTTGAGGCGAGCAGACCGATAACGGTATAGGGTGCATTGCCTACTCTTATTTTTTTGCCGACGGGATTGACTTCACCAAAGAGGTTGCTTGCGACTGTCGTGCCGATAACCGCCACCCTGCTCCTAACTTCAACATCATGCTCACTGAAGAACAGACCGGACTTCAATGTCATTGACTGAATACTGACATATTCAGGAATAACGCCGGTGACGGTTGTGTTCCAGTTTTCGTGACCATAGACAACTTGATAGGAGCCTTGGACTGTCGGCGAGACATAGGAGACATCTTTGATTTTTTCCTTGATTGCCTTGGCATCGTCGTAAGTCAAGGTAATGACGGATCCCGCCGCCCCTCTAAGCCCGCCGCGATTGCTTGATCCGGGCATAACCATCAAGAGGTTTGAGCCGAGACGTGAGATAGAATCGACAACATTTTTCTTGACGCCCATACCGACGCTGACCATTGCAATAACCGCTGCCACGCCGATGATGATTCCCAGCATTGTGAGCAGTGTCCTCAGTTTGTTGGCAATCAGTGAGAGTGCCGCCATTTTTAACAATTCAGTAAAGAGCATAGATTTTTCCTCTCAGTCTTGTGGATTAAGGTTTACATTTTAGATTTTTTGACCCAATACTCGGCACTTTGTTTGTTGGCAGTTGTTCCCCAACCGTTTTTGTGGCAGTCCGCAAGCATTTTCATAGCGTTGACGTTACCGTTTACAGCAGACTTTTGGAACCATTCAAAGGCTACTTCTCTATTTTTTGTAGTACCTCCATTTCCGTTGAAGTACATCATAGCCAGCTTGTACATTGCGTCGGTGTTGCCTGATTCTGCCGCCAATCTGCAAAGTTCAAGATCAGAGTAACCGGCTTTATTGTCACTTGTCAGCGCCATCAGTCTGCTCGACCTGCTCACCATCTGATTCGCGGCAATCAACTTGATCAAATTCTCCGCTGTCGTCATATTTTTATTGACGGTATCACTCTTGACATTAAGAGCGTTGACCTGTTTCATCATCTCAGTGCTGTCAATTTTCATCTTAGCCAGTGCCTTGTCAAATTTACTTGTTTGATCGGAAACTTGCTTGACTACTTTGTCAATTCCCAGCTTATTTTCATTTTTGATATTGCCAATCATTTGCTTCAGGTAATTTTTCTGTTCCCTGATTTCATTTGAGAGCTTGTCAACTTGATTTTTGATATTATTTACATTTTGCGATATTTTGGAAAGATTGTCCAATTTTTGATTCAGTGCTTTTATTTCATTTTGATTTTTCACTGATGATTCAAGTACGAATTTGACAGTTTCAAGTATCAAATTTTGCGTTTCAATTAATGTGTTTTGCTCATTTTCCATTGTTTGGGATATTCCTCCTACAGTAGTTTTTTGATTTCTTCCCAGTTGAGGTCTGCGGCGGCATTTTTGATTTTTTTGTAGCGTTCAGCCTCTTTTTCGGGGAGACGATATTCATCAAGGGATTCAAACACAAACATCAAAGTATCATAGTCAAATGTTGCGGCAGCATCTTTCATTGCATCAAACGCCTCAGCAAGATCGTAATCAGTAATCAGCGGCTTATCCTCATCATTTGCAGCGTCAGTGTGAATTAAACTTTCCAACTTTTTGGCATAGGAGCGATAAAGTTGAAGCAGCGGCTCGGTATCTTGACGAATTTCATTGACATAACCGGAATTGCCCGCGTCCTCAAGACGTTTTGCCTTCTCGGAGAGTTCCGCCGCACCGACAACCTTAGCTGTGGATTTGAGAGCGTGGACTTTGGTGGTATAGTTTTTCCAATCCTCGGACTTATAGTAGTTTTCAATCAGACCAGCGGCGGGGATTATAGATTCGGCAAATACAGTCAAAGCGTCCAAATAAGCCTCAGCACTGCCGCAATTTTCAACACCGGCATTGATGTCAAGCCCTTCGACTTTCGTCAGCCACTCAGGAAGTTTTATATCTTCAATCGGCTCAGTATTTTCTGATTCATCAGCAGGTAGGACTTTTTCATCAGGCAGATATTTGACAATCATATTTTCAAGTGCAGTGGAATTGATCGGCTTGGTGATATAGTCCTCAAAACCCGCCGCAAGGTATTGCTCTTTAGCACCGCTTATGGCGTTGGCGGTAAGCGAGATCACAGGCGTCTTAATATTGGGGTTGTTCTTTATCTTTTTCATCGCTGCAAGCGTCTCGATACCGTCCATACCCGGCATTCTGTGGTCAAGGAAGATGATGTCATATTTCTTTCTGGCGACGAGAGTCAAGCAATCTGTACCGTTGAGGGCGGTGTCGATCTTGATTTTTGTCTGCTTGAGGAGTCCCTTCACAACGGTGAGATTCATCACAGTATCATCAACCACCAAAATATTGGCATTCGGTGCGGTGAATGATTCGTGATACTCTTTGTGCTGATTGAGTGAATTTTTGTAGTCTTCTTGAAAGTTGCCTATAGGTTCGCCATTAATGATTCTTTGCTCAACTTGAAATGCAAATGTAGACCCCTTACCGTAGACACTCTCAACATGAAGTCTGCTCCCCATCATTTCCAGCAGCTTTTGAGTGATATTCATTCCAAGCCCTGTTCCCTCAATGGTGCGGTTGCGCTCCTCCTCAATCCTCTCAAATGCACTGAATAATTTCCTGAGATCTCTCTTTTTAATACCGATTCCGGTGTCGGATACACTCACACAAAAGTAAAGCCGCTCTTCATCAATAGGTCTGTAAGTGACATTCAGCGTCACACCGCCTTGTTCAGTATATTTCACCGCATTGGTCAAGATATTGGTTATAATCTGCTTGATTCTGATCTCGTCGCCGAAGAGGACACTGGGCATTGTTTCAGAAACGTTGATTTTAAAGTATAAATCCTTCTTGGCGGCACGAGACTCTATCATATGCACCAAATCATTCAGCAGAGAGCTGACATGATATTCAACGGGAATTATCTCCATTTTGCCGGCTTCGATTTTAGAGAAATCAAGAATATCATTGACGAGACCGAGGAGAGTCCTTGCGGCATTTTGGAGGTTTGCAGAGTATTCAAGAATGTTTTCGTCCTTGCTTTCGCGGATCACCATCTCATTCATACCCATTATAGCATTGATTGGTGTGCGAATTTCATGGCTCATATTCGACAAAAATTCACTCTTAGCCTTGTTTGCAGAATCGGCCATTATTTTTTCTTTGGTCATCTTCTCTGCCTCACGAGATTTCATAAACGAGCGAACGGCGAAGAGAATCATCAACAAAACAATGAAGAAAGTTACAGCCATAATCATGTAGATATAATCAATACCGACTGCAACCGCCCGCCAAGGCACATAGCCGGAAATTGCAAAATTATACTTTGGAAAAATTTCAGCAAGATATAAAAAATAACTTTCTCCTCTAAAATCATGATAGACAGAAATATACCCTTTTTCTTTGCCGCCATTCTTCCACTTATCAGAAATTTTATCCCAACCGATCTGCATTTCATAGTCGAGATTTACTAATTTTTCACCGTTAGCGAGAATCATTCCATTTCTTCTGCCATTCAAAAGGATTATAGTTCCCGTTCCGTTATAACTTACAGCGTGAAATGTCTTCCTGACCCATTCGGTCGGATTTTGATTGTACATTATACAGACTTGATCGTCAATTTTTACAGGGACGGCAAAAACCAAACCATAAGTAAAATCGTATATAACTACTTTTTCACCCTGCAATACAGGTTTTAATTGTTCAAAGACTTTTTCCGGCAATGCTTCGTGGCGAATGACTTCATTATTTCCATCAACTATTCCTATTCGTTCATCTACAGCACCGATTAGAAATAATTCATCTATTTCCTCAATTTTTATCTTTCCCTCGGACACAAGAGAAGCGGCTGCCTCTAATCTGTGAAATTTTTCCTCAAACTGATTCCTGAGACCGACAGCTATACTGTTTGCTTGCAGAGCAACCGATTCTTCAAGTGAACTCTTCAGCGTAGAATCCATTTTATGATAAACGAAGTAACCAATAAGACCCAAAATACTTGCAAGTATCAAAAATTCCGTCATCGCTCTGATTGCTAACTTACTCATGGTTTTCAACATGGCGACTCTCCTCCGCAACTTCTCACTGATTGTATTATAACAGAAAATGAACAAAAATAAAAAAATTTTTCCTCATTGTTGAAGAAAATTTTAATTTTAATAGTGAGTGAATGTGTTATAATAATTTTGTCAGAAATCATTAAAAAATCAGTAAAGGAGTTGTCCGCGTGATTAGTCAAAATGATATTATTGCAGATCTTCATACTCATACAATATTTTCAAAACACGCCTACTCTACCATTCAAGAAAATATTGCCGCCGCTCAGAGAATGAATCTCAAATACCTTGCCATAACCGATCACATCTACAACGACGGCACACCGCTTGATATTAAAAACGAGGGGACGCGTTGCCGACATCTTGAAAAAGAAGTCAACTGCTGCCGTGAAGAAGGACAGCCTTACGTTATAGGCGGCGGTGAGTTCAACATTGCTCAAGAGTTGGATCATTGGGATAAATTCCAAAAACTTCGCTGGCGTCCCATTGGTTTGCACAGTTTCAAGCTGGATATACCAAAGCTCTCTTTGAGTGGTTTGTATCAAGAATTTGAGAAGGCGGCCAAGCGTCACAACGCATTTGCTCACATTGAAAGAGAACTTCACAAAGTCGACAATCACCGTCACGGAGAGAGCATTGATGACGAGGTGAAGTCCTTCTTCAAGGCGATGATTGATCTTGCTAAAGACAAAGGTGTTTTCCTTGAACTCAATGAAAGCTCAATCAGAAACAACGACGACAACAACGCCAATAAGATTAAATACTGGCTGCCGCTGGCGAAGGAGAAGGGCTGCCGCATTTATCTTGCATCAGATGCTCATTACAGCAGCAGGGTTGGAAAGTTTTCTCTGTCTATTAACTTACTCAATGAGATTGATTATCCTCGTGAGCTTATATTGAATTGTAACGAGGATCAAATAAGGACAGATTTATTTGGCGAGTAATTTTTTCATAGTTTGAGCGATATTTTCTTTAGTAAAACCGAAGTGCTTGAATAGAACGGAGGCCGGTGCACTCTTGCCGAATCCGCTCATCGTCACGGTTGCACCGTCAAGTCCGACATAGCTGCCCCAGCCATAGTTTGCCGCGGCCTCGACTGCCACTCTCGCTCTAACCTTCTTCGGAAGGATTTTTTCTCTATACTCTTCGCTCTGTTCCTCAAAGAGTTCCGTGCAGGGCAGACTTACCACGCGGACATCAATGCCCTCTTTGGAAAGTTCCTCCTGTGCTTCAATCGCCAGACTTACCTCAGAGCCGGTTGCAATCAGTATTCCGTCAAAGTCTGCTTTTTTAGCCTCACTGACGATATATCCGCCCTTGAGAGCCTCTTTGCTTGAATTTGCAAGCTGCGGTACATTCTGTCTTGTCAACACCAGAGCTGTCGGTCTGTCCGTACTCGTCACGGCTGTATACCATGCCGCTGCAGTCTCCATAGCGTCCGCCGGTCTGAATACTCTAACATTCGGAATTGATCTGAACAGTGCAAGCTGCTCTATCGGTTCGTGTGTCGGTCCGTCCTCACCAACGCCTATGCTGTCATGAGTGAAGATGTAGATAACAGGCAGTTTCATGAGAGCCGAAAGTCTCAGCATAGGTTTTAAATAGTCACTGAAGACAAAGAAAGTCGCAGCATAAGGTCTCAAGCCGCCGTGCAAGTACAAGCCGTTGACTATCGCCGCCATAGCAATCTCTCTGACGCCGAAGTGAATATTTCGCCCACTGTAGTCATCTTTGCTGAAGTACGGCACACCGTTCATAATACTCTTGTTTGAGCCGCCCAAATCAGCACTGCCGCCAATGAGGTTAGGAATGATATCTTTGAGTTGATTGAGAATTTTGCCGGAGCTTGCACGTGTCGCCTCAGCCTTCTCACTCTTGTTGAATATATCATCAAGGAGAGCAGAATCGACAGGTGCTTGATACTTGTCCCAAAGTTCCTTCATCTCAGGATACTCGGCACAGTAATCGGCAAACATCTTCTCCCAATCATATTCAAGCATACTCAGTCTCTTGCCGATCTCCTCAAAATGAGCATAGACTTCATCAGGGACATCAAAAGTCGTGTCAACGCTGTGCCAGCCAATATTCTGCTTGAGAGCCTTGACATTATCAACACCGAGCGGTTCGCCGTGAGAACTCTCAGAGCCCGCCTTCGGACTACCGTAACCGATGACAGTTTTGATGATGATAAAACTGGGCTTGGTTAAATCAGCCTTAGCCTCTTCGATGGCTTTTCCGATTGCCTCAAGGTCGTTGCCATCCTCGACTGTCAACACTTGGAAACCGAAAGCCTCCACGCGTTTGCCGACATCTTCACTGAAAGTAATGTCAGTGTTCCCCTCAATGCTGATATTGTTGCTGTCGTAGAGAACAATCAGCTTGCCGAGGCCGAGAGTACCTGCAAGAGAGAGAGCCTCAGAGCTGATACCTTCCATCATGCAGCCGTCACCGGCGAGGACGTAAGTGTAGTGGTTGATGATTTTGTAGTCGGGCTTGTTGAAGATCGCCGCAAGATGAGCCTCACCCATAGCCATACCAACCGCCATACCAATACCCGCACCAAGCGGTCCGGTAGTGGCATCAACACCTGCCGTGACGCCATACTCAGGGTGTCCAGGTGTCTTCGATCCAAGCTGACGGAACTGTTTGAGATCGTCCATGCTCAAGCCGTAGCCGAACAAGTGCAAAAGTCCGTAAAGCAACGCGGAGCCGTGTCCGGCAGACAATATGAAACGATCACGATCTACCCATTTTGCATTTTTGGGATTATGTCTCATGTGCCTTGCCCAAAGTTCATAAGCCATACTTGCAGCACCCAGCACAATGCCGGGGTGTCCGCTGTTGGCAGCCTGCACCATATCAGCACCCAGCACCCTTATAGCATTGACACTAACCTTATCAAGGTTATCATTTTTAATCAAAACAAAACCTTCTTTCAAACTATCTGTGAACCACCTACGACTAAAGTCGAAGGCTTCTAAGAGACAGTAGTTTTTCGGGTCTCTATTTAAGAAGTTTACTATACGGACTAACGCCTACTAATGCAGGATAGCCTTATTCTTATCGGCGTGTCCACGTCGCCTCTACACGATAAGACCGAAGTCTACACGCTTACTTAAAACACATTTTTGTTAAAG
>CAJODU010000050.1 GCA_905233325.1 uncultured Selenomonadaceae bacterium | reverse complement strand
GGTTAGATGTACTTTCAATCTGTTCGGATTTAGCGATTTATGAAAAATCTTGTAGTATCGCTTGCAAAGGGCAATGCAATGGTTGTATATCAAACCTGCTGCATTTATCTGCTTATGAAGTTTGTCATTTCGCTCTGACTTGTAGAGCTTAAAACAGAAGGTCTTCATTGCACTCACCTCGCAAAACTATTGTAGCACAATCGCAAAAGTAGTGCAAGAAAAAAACAGTGCCTTACATCCCCAGCCCTAAAGGGCGGGGGCTTACGGCACGAAACGATAAGAAAGATACCCAATAGAAATTTAGGGTTTATTTTTTTATCAAAATTTTGTAACATTTCTAAAGATAGTGATTGACAAATTCCTCATTAATAATTATAATTTATAATATAAACAACGTAGACTATGTTAAAGGAGAGTGTAACATAATGGCGAATCCTGTGAAAATTATGGAGACTGTCCTGCGCGACGGTCATCAATCCCTTTGTGCAACTCGTATGCGCTACCGTCAAATGGAACCTATGCTTGAGTCCCTCGACAAGATCGGTTACAAAGCCCTTGAGGCTTGGGGCGGTGCAACTTTCGATACTTGCCTTCGTTTCCTTGATGAGGATCCTTGGGAGAGACTCGACAAACTTAAGGCTAAACTCAAGACGCCTATCCAAATGCTCCTGCGCGGTCAAAATCTCCTCGGCTACAATCATTATTCCAATGATGTCGTTGAGAAATTCGTCCAGCACGCCAGTGCACACGGTATCGGCGTTTTCAGAATCTTTGACGCCCTCAATGATGTTCGCAATCTCAAAGTTGCCATCAAGGCTGCGCTCGAATGTCCCGAAAAGCCTGAAGTACAAGGCTGTCTCGTCTACACTATAAGCCCTGTCCATACAAATGAAATGTTCGTTGATCTTGCAAAACAACTCCAAGAGATGGGCTGCCACTCCGTCTGTATTAAGGATATGTCCGGTCTGCTTGAGCCTTATGTTGCTGATGATCTCGTCCGCAAACTCAAGGCCGGTCTTGACATTCCTGTTGAACTCCATACTCACTGCACCAGCGGTTTCGGTCATGCAACTTACCTCAAGGCCATTGAGGCGGGCGTTGATATTGTTGACTGTGCACTCTCTCCATTCTCCAGCGACACCTCTCAACCTTGCACTGAGACAATCGTCGCAATGCTCAAAGGTACTGATCGTGACACCGGTCTTGATCGTCAGGCCATGACACCTATCGCCAAGCACTTCCTTGAAGTCAAAAAGGAGCTTATCAATGAATTCGGTCTCAAAGGTTACTTTGATGTCAATGTCAACGTCCTTGACTTCCAAATTCCCGGCGGTATGCTCTCCAATCTTGCCAATCAGCTTAAAGAGGCAGGTATGGAAGATAAGTATCAAGACCTCCTCGACGAGATGCCGCGCGTCCGTAAAGATGCCGGTTATCCGCCGCTCGTTACACCTTCAAGCCAAATCGTCGGCACAATGGCAACCTTCAACGTCATGACCGGCGAACGCTACAAGATGGTGCCGAATGAGTTTAAAGATCTCTGCCGCGGTAAATTCGGTCGCACTCCTGTGCCGATTGAGAGAGATTTCATTACTAAGACTCTTGGTATTCCTGAAAGTGATATTATTGAGGATTGCTCTGTTGAAGATGCAAAGGCTGAGACTTTCGATCAATTCAAGGCTGAGGTTATCAATAAGGGATTCCTCAACCCGACTGATGAAGATGTTTTGAGCTATGCTCTCTTCCCACAGGTTGCCGAAGAGTTCTTCAAAAAGCACTACAAGCCAATCACAGCTTATAAAAGGTAATGCACAATTAGTAATTGACAAATAAGCAAAAATATTCTAAAATGTATATATAATATTATGGGTAGTTGAGTTGACATAGATGAAGAGTACCTGTTTTGCTTGGTATTCAACCTTGCGAATAGGTACTCTTTGAGTTTTGCGAGGTAATGTGATGGCGAAGATATTAAGGAGCGGCTATACAACAGGTGCTTGTGCCGCAGCGGGTGTGAAAGCAGCGTTAATCTTTATGACTTCAAATAAAATGGTTAACAACGTTGAGATCACTGCCCTTGACGGCACAATCTTAACCATTCCGATTAATAGCATTAATCTCGTTGAATCAAACGGTTCTGAGGCAATTCGTGTCGAAGTTATCAAAGATTCCGGCGACGATCCCGATATTACTAATGGGACTTCTGTTTTCACTGAGGTCAGACGCATTGCCGGTGAGGAGATTATTTTCAGGGCGGGTGAAGGAGTCGGGACTGTCACCAAGTCCGGTTTGTCCGTCCCTGTAGGTGAACCTGCTATCAATCCCAAGCCTCGCGAACTTATCAGCAACGTCATCAAAGAGTTTTTCGCTGATCCTGTCGGTATTGAGGTCACTATATCTATTCCCGCAGGTGTTGAGCTTGCCAAGAAGACGCTTAATCCAGTGCTGGGTGTTGAGGGCGGGCTGTCCGTCATCGGAACTACCGGCGTGCTGAGACCTATGTCAGAAGAGGCTTTCAAAAAGTCACTTGTGCCGCAAATTGACGTTGCAATGGACGCCGGCTATGATTCTTTGATATTCGTGCCGGGTAAGATAGGTGAGGTTGCTGCCCTCAAGCTCGGACTTCCAAAAGAGGCTATCGTCGAGACCAGCAACTTCATTGGTTATATGCTTGAGGCGGCAGTGGAGCGTGAAGTCAAGAATGTTTTGCTGCTGGGACATATCGGCAAGCTGGCGAAAGTCGCGGCGGGTGTTTTCTACACTCATAACCGTATAGCTGATTGTCGCTTGGAGACGATAGCTGCCTGTGCTGCGGCTGAAGGGCTCGGCTACAAGGCAGTCAAACAAATTCTCAATGCAAATACTACAGAGGAAGCCATCAGGATAATCGACGAAAACGGCTTTGAAAGAGTTTATCAAAAAATCGCCAAGCGTGCCAGCACGAGGGCTTATCGTTATATTTTCGGTAAAGTTTATGTCGGCACAATTCTGATTGATCGCGAGAATGATATATTAGGTATGGACAAGTTTGCTGAAGAGATTTTGAAAGAATTTTGGAGCAAGGGCTTGATAATATGCAGTCCGAACAATCTTGACGGAAGGAATTTTTTGTAAAAGTTGTAAAATAATGATATTTGTAATTGCAGGTACTGAAGATGGGCGTGAACTTGCCGGTTTTCTGCTGAATAGCGGTTTTGAAGTCACTGTCTCGGTTGTGAGCAGCTACGGCAAGGCTCTGCTTGGACGTTATGAAGGAATCAAAGTCATTGACAGAAAACTTGACGAAGGGGAATTGGTCGATCTTCTTTCAACGGGTGATGTTGAGGTTTTAGTTGATGCCAGTCACCCTTATGCCGTCAACGTCTCACAAAATGCCATGGCAGCTTGTCGAAGGATCAGAGTGCCATATATTCGTTATGAGAGGGGATCTATACCGCTCTCTTACGAAAAAATTTTTCACGTTGACAGTTATGAGGCAGCGGCAATCAAAGCGGCTGAACTCGGAAAAAATGGCAAAAATATCTTCTTGACGACAGGGTCGCGCAGTCTGAAGATTTTTGTTGCGTCTCTTGCACTTAGAGATTATAATATAATTGTGCGTGTCCTGCCAACCGCAGAAGTCCTTGCTGAGTGTGAAAATCTCGGTCTCACTCCCAAAAATATTATTGCAATGCAGGGACCTTTCTCCACTGAATTGAATATTGAACTGTTTAAGCAATACAAGGCAGATGTCATTGTCAGCAAAGACAGCGGGCAGATTGGCGGAGTTGATACGAAGTTGACTGCTGCTGAGAAGTTAAAGCTGCCTGTTGTGTTGATAGATCGCCCTGCAATTCATTATGATAATGTCGTTTCAACATTTAAAGACGTGTTAGAATTCGTAAATCTTATTGCAAAAAAAATTAAGATTAATTAGAAAATTTTAATATTTTTGCAGGAATTAAAAGTTATTAAGAGAATAAATATTAGAACAGGAATATCTTTATTTGATGTGCCGCATTGTCTAAATGTCTAAACAGGCGGCGACGGATAAAGAGACAGGTTCCCAACAAGATTATTATAGACGTAGAAGAAGCCGCAGCAACACGAGAATTAGCAATCGTTTCAACGTAACAAGAGAGGAGGAACGGGTCATGGAAATTTTAAAGGTATCAGCTAAATCCAATCCCAATTCCGTCGCCGGAGCGCTTGCCGGAGTTATTCGTGAGAGCGGCAGTGCTGAGATGCAGGCGATCGGTGCAGGTGCGCTGAACCAGGCGGTCAAGGCGGTTGCTATCGCTCGCGGCTTCGTTGCACCGCATGGCGTAGATCTTATCTGCATTCCTGCTTTCACCGACATTGAGATAGATGGCAGTGAGCGTACAGCCATCAAACTCATCGTTGAACCTCGTTGAGCTCATAGCAGATAGTGATAGCGGATATTTTTATAATATTAGCAGCTCTCTGCTAAAGCTATCTGCTGAATGAGGAGAAATTTTAATGGCTAGCGATTTGCACACTCATACTAATTTTTCAGATGGCAGCTTTTCACCGGAGGAACTTTTAGCTGCTGCAAAGAAACTTAAATTAAACTATCTTGGAATAACAGATCACGATACAGTTGATGGAATTGTCCATCTTTATGAGACGGGTTTATATCCCAATAAAGGTATTAAAATTGTACCCGGTATTGAATTTAGTGTCAACAATCCCGATCATGATGTCCATTTAGTTGGCTACAACATTGATATTTATAATGGTGCGTTACAGGATAAACTAAATGATGTGATTGAGGCACGCTGGATTAGATTCAATGATATAATGAAGAAATTGCAGGAGAACGGCTTTCCGATTCGTGAGGCCGATGTCCTGAAAGTTGCGGGAACAAGTAAATCTATAGGTCGTTCGCATATTGCGCGTGCACTGGTAAAGGCAGGTTTTTTTGCTAATGTCCGTGAAGCCTTTGATAAAATGCTTCGCAAAGGTAGCCCTGCTTATGTGCCGCGTTATTTACTTGAACTTGATGAAGTCGTCAATTTGATACATAAGTCCGGCGGGACGGCTGTTCTTGCTCACCCCAAGCTGGTTGGTGATGATGAGCTTGTCGAGGAAATATGCTCGAAGGTAGGAATTGAGGCACTTGAAGTCTTTTATCCTCTGAATGACGTTGAAGATACCGATAAATATATTAAAATGGCTGAGAAATACAATTTACTTATAACGGGAGGGTCTGATTTCCATGGTACTGCCTCGCGTTATGTTAAAGAGCTGGGTGAATTTACAATAGAAGATGAATTTGCAGAGAAATTTTATAAACCTGTTTTTTAATATTTTTGCAATAATTGTAAAGTGGTGATCTTTTTGAGTTCAATACGTCAGGAAAATGGTATATTTGTGTTTGTTGATTATAATGGCCTTAAGCATCTTTTGTTTAATGCAATGGATTTTTCACTTAATCACAGTAATATCAGATTTTTTAATATTGAAGAAGATGGAAAAGAAACTCTTTCTATGCTCAAAGATACAGCTTTATCTCTTCGTTCTATTAGCGATGGATCTGTTATATCAATGGTACGAAATATAGTTTTTTTGTCGGTATTAGATGAATTGATTCAAAAACCCCATAATTATAATTTTCTTCAAATTGGTGATGTATCTTCATTTACGGAACAACTTGCCAATATATTGAAAAAATTTAATGTAAAAAATCATTTATATTGTATAACTGAAAATTTACCTTCTAAAAATATTTTAAACGTTTCATTTTTGACGGCAAAATTAGAAAATGTAATTTTACCCTATTCAAAATTTTCAGCTGTTTTCATTGATGATGCTTATATTAATAATTTTTCAACCATTCCAACGGATTTGATTATGTCTTTGAAAAATTGCGGAAATTTGTTTTTTATTACTAATTCGGATTTACTGCCAAAATCACTTCTTGACGATTCAAAGGTATTTGTATTGCATAAAGATTTATCTCTAGTTTCTTTGAGCGTAACGGAAAAATTAAAACACTCTCTTTATTTGCAGACTTCTTATGGCAAATTGGAACAGCAAAAACGAAAAATCATTAATATTGTAGATGAATTGTCAAAAAATATTAATGAATTAAAAAACTATCAAAGTGTTAATAGTGATGAGTTTTTAGATCAAATGATATCTTCTGTTTATCAATGCGAATTAATGATTAATAAAATTTATATTGAACTCAAATCATCGTATATAAAAACTTACTTTAACGAATTGAAGGAAATATTAATTGATTATCGGCTGAATAAAAATGAATCATTAAAAGAAAATTATTATGAAAGAATTAAACAGCATTATCAAATTGCTCGCAATGAACTTACAACTTATGATGATTTTATTTTCTCGAAAGAAGCGATTTAGTTGAAAGAAAAGCAGCGCGGAGCGTATACTATAATTTCTTCAGGTGGCTGGTGGAATCAACGGTTGTTAAAAGATTGCGGAATAATTCCATATCTGTTTCATAAAAATTATGATTTTCATTCAGTGCTTGTTGGATATAATGCTAAACCGCCATACCTTCCATATTTGGATACTTACCTCAAGGGTGTTGAAATTGAATTTTTGAAAGATGATAAATTGGAAACTCGTATTAAATATATTGAAGATAACAACCAAAAAATAGATTTGCTAATTTTATACGGTGCTTATTATCAATATGTTTCTATGGTTGATTGTTATCGAAAGTATCGTCCTGATGGTAAAATTTATTTCGCAACAGATCTTAATTCTTATGGAATGGATCATATTTTACATGATACTTATGAATGGAAAAATTTGTTATCTCAATGTGATGTTGTTGCTGCCAGTTGTAGAAAAATGCAACGCAATCTTAGTATGAAATGGTCAGCAGTGATAGACTTAATTCGTAACGGTTGGTATAATTTTACTAATGTCAAATTTGATAATTTGCTTGAAAAAAAGGAAAATATTATCTTGACGGTAGGACGGATTGGTTCTCCACAGAAACGAAATGAAATTTTATTAGAAGCCTTTGCTGCCTGTAGTGATGAAATAACGAATTGGCGTTTAAGATTAGTAGGTAATATTGATCCAAATTTTAAAAAATATATTGATAAATTTTTCAAAATTTACCCTCATTTAAAAGATCGTATTGACTTTGTCGGACTTGTTGAAGATAAATTGAAACTAGCCGAAGAATATAAAAAAGCAAAAATTTTTGCTATTACTTCAATTTATGAAGGTGGCACCCCAAATGTCATTGCGGAAGCCTTGTTTGCTGGCTGTTATATTGTGACTTCAGATATTGACGGTGCTCTTGATGCAACAGACGAAGGACGTTGTGGACAAGTAGTACCTCTTGATGATGTTGTTGCTTTAAGTGATTCATTTAGGCATATTTGTAACGATTCCAGCCTCCTGGCAGGGGGGGAGGTAAGAGCATTTCATTATGCGCGTGAATCCTTTGATGCTGAGAAAATTGTAGATCGACTATACTATCTTTTGTATGGCGTAAAATAAATATTAGTTAGGAGTGATTGTGTGGATGTTATCGCATTAGTGGGACCGAGCGGCACCGGCAAAAGTCATAGAGCCTTGCAGGTAGCCAAAGATCACAATGCCGACGCTATTATTGACGATGGGATTCTCATTGAAAACGGAAAAATTATTGCAGGAGAGTCAGCAAAGACAGAGAAGAGTAAGATTATGGCTGTGAGACGCGCTATCTTTGTCTTGCCCGGTCATGCTGAAGAGGTTAGTAAGGCCATTAAGGAGACTAACCCGCACAGGATTTTAATTATCGGTACTTCTGAAAATATGGTTCATAAAATCGCCAAGACGCTTAAACTTCCGTCGATACAAAATATCATTCGTATTGAAGATATTGCAAGCAAGACAGAGATGGAAGAGGCACAATTTCACCGTCTCAAAGAAGGCAAGCATATCATACCTGTACCGACGATTGAACTCAAGCCCCATTTTTCCGGTTTTTTGATAGATCCACTTCAGTCATTATTCAAACACTCAAGAGTAAGGCGTCGCAAACTCGGTGAGAAGTCAATCGTTCGTCCGATCTTCAGTTTTTATGGAAAGCTCATCATTGACGACCGTGTGATTCGTTCGATAGTTGAGAAGACCCTCAAAGCGAAGGAAGCAATCAAAAATATCAAGAACGTGAACGTCAAGCATATACTCAAAGGTGATGAGGATCAAGGGCTGTCAATCTCCTGTGAAGTTATTCTGAATTATGGCAGTCACATACCGACGCTCATATCACAAACTCAATCTAAAGTCCGCGAAGTGGTGGAATTTTCTACAGGTTTAGCGGTAAATTCAATAAATATAGTAGTCCGTGCGCTTTATGTTGAACAGCAAGCAGCTCTTTCAATGTGAAGCATTTTTTTTGAATGATGATTTTGTTGCTCGGTCAATCAAGTCAGTGATAGTACTCGCTCACGGAATGTGGGTGCAAATGCACGCAGGGCTATGTGATCATTCAACCTAAGTGGTAGGGTTGGCTGGGTAATTTGTAGTGGCGTTTGGGCTTACGGGGTCTACCGCGGGCTTGGACGTTTAGGGCGTGAATGAAAGCCCGACGAGGTAAGCCGCTTGGTAGGAGGCGGGCCAGCTTGAAGAGTTGCCGCCAGCGAAAGCACTGCATTTAGTGCGCCACCTTTCTGGTAGGAGAGCCTCCGTACCATTGATTTAGATATTGTCACAGTGGAAGCCTCCTGTTTACGAAGTACGTTTAACAATGATTGGAGCCCTCAAGGCTCTCACGACTCTCTGGAGAATGATGTAGTCTCCGTTAGAGAGGGTGCCGTAGCAGTAGTCTTGAATGAGGTAGAAGAGCCTCCGTATTATCGGATTAGAAGGTACTACGACAGAATTAGGAGGTGCTAAGACATTAGGCTTGTCCATTGGATCGCCTCCTTTCGTGATAAGCAGAAGTCCTCCGAGCCGCGGTGTGGGCGGGGAGGACAAGAGCTGGTTGGTGGAGTACACCGTAGAGTGAATTTCGGCAGGGAGTCGGCGAAGGTCTTGTACGAGGTATAGCGACACTGAAATTAGATGGAATAGTTTAGGAGGCAGGATTCACCTCTCCTTCGTTAGTATATTATATGTGAAACATTCGCTATGCCGCGTTGCCCTCGTGCCGAAGCTCCCGAGTGTCTGAGCCATTAGCCCGCCGTGTAGACGGTGGTCTCGGATTGAAGCGTGGCTTCAGTAAGATTGTAACCGTAAGCGTCACTGAGGGCGGAATTGGCTTTGGCGAAGTCAACTTCTGTTGCAGTAAGTTTAGGGTGAGTTTCGCTAAGTTTTTTACTATTGCCAGCTTCGTTGATAGTGTACAGATTGAATTGTGGAGTATGTTCAGCCATTAATCAACCTCAATGCCCTTTTCAGTTACTATGAAGTCAAAGGTTTCAGGTGTACCGTCGACAATTGCTGAATATCTTCCAACAAACTTTGTATCAGCATCATTCTTGTCTGCAATATTTGTAATATCGAAACCGCTGAATGACCTGTCAAAGGTATTGCCGTCTTTGGTATAGTGAATTTTGACACCACTAGTTTTTACTGACATTGAGTTACCTCCTTTCGTGTTCAGATTTGCGTTACCGCAAGAACTAAAATAATTATAAAAAATTTTTTGACTAAATTTTACAAACTTTTTTCAATTCCTTTTATGAACTTAGAAAGTCTGTAGTAATAAGTAG
>CAJODU010000049.1:16496-19764 GCA_905233325.1 uncultured Selenomonadaceae bacterium | reverse complement strand
GGTAATACAATGAAGGAATATACGACCAGCAATATTCGCAATGTGGCAGTAGTCGGACATGGCAACACCGGCAAAACTTCACTTTTGGAAGCTGCTTTGTTCAATTCCGGCGCAAACAAACGTCTTGGCAAAGTCGATGACGGTACAGGTATTCTCGACTATGAAGCCGAAGAAGAGAAGCGCAAAATGACGATCAGCGACTCTCTCGCTGTGACTGAATGGAAGAATGCAAAGATTAACTTCATTGACACGCCCGGTTATCCTGATTTTGTCGGTGAGGTGCTTGGTGCTCTCTCCGCTGCGGACAGTGCATTGATAATGGTCTCTGCTCCTGCAGGTGTTGAAGTTGAAACTGAAAAGACTTTTGCCGTCTGCGAAGAGTTGAAGTTGCCGCGTGCTTTCTTCATCAACAAAATGGATCGTGAACACGCCAACTTTGAAAAGTGCATTGACGACCTCCAAGCCAAGTTCGGCAAAAGAGTCGTTCCCGTTCAGATTCCAATCGGTGCCGAATCCTCATTCAAGGGTTTAGTTGATCTCATCAATCGTAAAGATGTTCCTGCTGATCTTGAACTTGAGGCTGAAGATTATCATGCACAGATGGTTGAGTTTGCCGCTGAAGGCGACGAAGAGATCATGGAAAAATATCTTGAAGAAGGCGAATTGACTGACGCCGAAATCATCAAGGGGCTTATCGGTGCCATCAAGAATTGTGACATCTATCCCGTGTTCGTCGGCAGTGCTCTTCAAAATATCGGTATCAAGGAACTTTTGGACGCTATCGTCGACAAAATGCCTGCACCGGATACCAAGACTTACACCGGAATCAATCCGAAGAATGATGAGCCGGTAGAACGCAAAATTACGGATCCATTCAGCGGACAGATTTGGAAGACTATGGTTG
This sequence comes from uncultured Selenomonadaceae bacterium, assembly GCA_905233325.1. Classification (GTDB taxonomy): domain Bacteria; phylum Bacillota; class Negativicutes; order Selenomonadales; family Selenomonadaceae; genus Quinella. Next base: position 18,860 of record CAJODU010000049.1, on the reverse strand, counting down.
ACCCGTTTGTTGGTCGTATGTCCTATATCAGAGTCATCAGCGGCGATATGAAGGCCGATGCACAATATCAACTTCTCGGTGAAGGCAAGGACGGACAGGAGAGAATCAGCGGTCTCTTCACAATGCAGGGCAAGAAACAGATCAATTTGACGGTTGCTCACGCCGGTGATATTGTCGTTACTTCAAAACTTGCCAACGCCGGTACTTGTGACACTCTCTGCGAAAAGAGTTCACCTGTCAAATACGAGAAGGTAAAATATCCTGAGCCTATGCTTGCAATGGCTGTCAGTTCCGTCAAGAAGGGCGAAGAAGATAAAGTCATCAGTGCAATTCGCCGTCAGCAGGACGAGGATCCGACAATCAAGCTCGTCAAAGACGCCGCAACCAAGCAGACTATCCTGAGCGGTATCGGTGAAGTACATCTTGACATTCTCGGCGATAAAATCCAGCGCAAGTTTGGCGTTAAAATGGTGCTTGGTGAGCCGCGTGTCGATTATCGTGAAACTATCAGAAAGTCTGTTGAAGTTCAAGGCAAGCACAAGAAACAGTCCGGCGGTCACGGTCAATATGGTGATGTTTGGCTAAAAATTTCTCCGAACAAAGAAGGCGACGGCAACCACTTCTCCGAAAGTATCTTCGGCGGCAGCGTTCCTCGTCAATACTTCCCTGCCGTTGAGAAAGGCACCAACGAGACTTTGGCAGAAGGCGTTATTGCGGGCTATCCCGTCGTCAATGTCAACGTCAACCTTTACGATGGCAGCTATCACCCTGTTGATTCAAGTGAGGCGGCTTTCAAGACTGCAACTTCCATTGCAATCAAAAAAGGTATCCTTGCCGCAAGTCCCATTCTGCTTGAGCCTATTGATGAAGTGACTATCTTGGTACCCGACAACTATATGGGTGATATTATCGGAAATCTTAACTCAAGACGCGGCAGAGTTCTCGGCACTGATCCGAAGGGCAAGGGAATGACGGAGATAAAAGCTCACGTCCCTGCTGCTGAGTTGTATAAATATGCCACTGATCTTCGTTCACAGACACAAGGTCGCGGTTCCTACAGCGTGAAGTTCATTCGTTACGACACCATGCCTGACAAGCTCGCTGAAAAGATCATCGCCGACCACAAGGCAGAGAAAGAAAAAGATTAATTCGTTGTAAATAGTCAATCAGCAGATAGTTTTAGTTTAGCTGTAAATCTATCAATTCTCCGCTAACTGCTATCTGCTGATTATTAATCATTGAAGGAAGTGCCACATTGTCAGTATTGTCGCCGGATACTAAGCGGCTTTTGCGTAAAATTGATTTTGAGCTGCTCATTCCGGCTCTTTGTATAATTATTTACAGCCTCATAATAATAAGCAGTGCCACTCACGTCAACAATCCGTCAGAGGAGCGTTTTTGGTTTGTTCAGCGTCAAGGTATCTTCGCCTTGATAAATATAATCTTTGCGATATTTTTTATGAATTTTGATTATCGCGGTCTGCAGCCTTACGGCAACAAACTCTACATATTCAATATCATAATGCTCTTGGCGGTTATGCTGTTCGGACATGCGGCTCTGGGTGCGCAGCGTTGGATTCAAATCGGACCTATCAGTCTGCAGCCCTCTGAGTTTTCTAAAATCATTATGATAATCTGTCTTGCCTCGCTGCTTGAGGATCGAATAGGAAAAATCAACTCGCTGCAAGACCTTTTCCCCATCGCCGCCTATATCGGAGTCCCCTTCTTGTTAGTACTCAAGCAGCCGGATTTAGGCACTTCACTGGTATTTATGGCGATATTCTTTGGAATGATTTTCATCTGTGGAATCAGAATCAGATTGTTGATTGGGATTATAATCGCCGGTATTGCCTCAATGCCGCTGCTGTGGCACTTTATGAAGGACTATCAAAAGATGAGGATTATGGTTTTCCTTGATCCGAATGTAGATCCGCTCGGTTCCGGCTATCACATCATTCAATCAAAAATTGCAATAGGTTCCGGCTTGATATTTGGCAAGGGTCTGTTTGAGGGGACACAAAGTCAGCTTAACTTCCTGCCGGAAAATCACACTGACTTCATCTTCGCCGTTGTCGGTGAGGAGCTGGGGTTTGTCGGGGCGGTAGTTCTCCTGCTGCTTTATCTGATTGTCTTATGGCGTGGTCTGCAGATTGCAAAAGAGGCAACGGACACCTTCGGGCGACTCTTGGCGGTAGGAATCACCTCAATGCTTGCCTTCCACGTCCTCGTCAACGTCGGAATGACTACGGGAATTATGCCGGTGACGGGAATACCTCTTCCGCTTATGAGTTACGGTGTAAGTTCATTGACGACGAATATAATGGCAGTGACGATTTTGATGAATATTCATCTGCGAAAACAGAA
>CAJODU010000049.1:0-16404 GCA_905233325.1 uncultured Selenomonadaceae bacterium | reverse complement strand
AGTGTCCTCAATCTTTCCTGCAATACCATTACATTTGCCAAAAGTGCCTCCGACTGCGGGCGAAGTTTTGTATAGTGGAATACCGGCGAATGTGTCACCAGATAATCAGTCGGGTATGGTATGACTGAAACGCCCTGCTGCTCGAAATTTAATACTGCGCGGCTTATGTGGAAAGCTGAAGTCACTAATATGGGCTTGCGCAGCTTTCTTTTTTTCATTATCTCTATTGAATATTTTGCATTTTGTGTTGTGTTGATACTGCGGGTCTCAACGATTATATCCTTGCTGTCGACGCCGAGAGATCGTAACACTTTGCTTGCGATCTTCGCCTCAGCACCCGTGTCTGAATAAACTTGACCGCCGCTCAGGAGGATTGGTATATTCAACTTGCGCTGAAGGCGGACAGCCGTCAACAGACGATTGGCAGGACTTGAACAGAGTGCACCGTAACCGTCAACGTCCGGCACATCAGGTATAGCTCCGCCGCCAAGCATGATGATGACATCAGCCTCACTTGATAAAATATCGTCCGGCGGTGAATATTCACTTTCAAGATTGCCCAAAACTCTCTCGGCAATGAAACCGGTACACAGCAGGTAGAAGGCAAATGTAAGTGCTGCGATTATCATTGCCAGCTTTGGATCGTGACGCCATCTCCAAGCATAGACGGCAACGGCAAAGAAAGCGACGATAAATATCCCCGGAGGAAGTATCCAGCTTGCACCGAATTTTAACAGATAAACCATAAAATCACCAAAAATTTAACATTGAAATTATTATACAGATTGAAATGGGTTTTCGTCAACTGATTAATCTATTTAATCGAAAATTTTTTGAAGTAACTTCAGAAAGATTAAAGTTAGATTAAAAAATGCAGATAGGTATTTATTTTATCTGAATTTTGTTGTAATATTAAATAAAAATTAAACTTGGGAGGTGAATTTTGTGGCAGATAAAAAAAGAATCTTTATCGTGGAAGATGAAAGGCGCATTGCACGCTTTCTGCAGATTGAACTTGAGCATGAAGGATTTGAAACGGCAACCGAGAGCAATGGAAAGCGGGCATTTGAACGCATCATTCAAGAAAATTATGACTTGGTGCTGCTTGATATTATGTTGCCGGAAATGGACGGAATCACAATTTGCCAAAAAGTCAGAGAATTGTCTGATATTCCAATAATAATGCTTACAGCCAAAGATGCTTGATGTCGGTGCTGATGATTATATGACCAAGCCCTTTGCCGTTCCCGAACTTTTGGCAAGGATTAGGGTGGCATTACGAAAACATTCCGATCGAAAAGATTACGAAGAAGAGACAGAAAATTCTCCTCGATATGTTGTCAGAGATTTGGTACTTTTTCCTGAACGTTTTGAAGCTCAAATTAAGGGTGAAGCGGTTGAACTCACCAAAAAAGAGTATATGTTGTTGGAGTACCTGGTAAAAAATAAGCGTAATGTCCTCTCCAGGGATCAAATCCTGCAGACAGTATGGGGTTATGACTATATTGGTGACACAAATGTCGTTGACGTATACATTCGCTATCTGAGGACAAAGATAGATGATCGTTTTGGTGAAAAATATATTCACACCGTGCGGGGTGTAGGTTATGTTATCAAGGAATGAAGAAAAGCAAGACTGTACGACAGATTCAGAAGAAAATATTGGCATTTTACAAAAAATAAAAAATATTCACTCTGTCGACGATGCTAAAGCTCTTGCAATGGATTATATTAACAGAATGAAATTGTCAGTAAAAATCACTTTGATTTATGCTGCAATGCTCATTATGGTACTCGTTATAATCAGTGCACTGACGACTATCGGCATATATATGTCCTTCTATCATCAGGCACAGCTTGCAATGGAAAGTTCTATCGGACATACAATGGAAAAACTCAATCGCGGCGACCCCCTTGACAGCAGCTTCTGGGCAGGTGATCCCGTAACACAAGGCGTAGTGCTCAGAGTCACTGATATAAAGGGCGGCACTTTGATTGAGAATGATCCGCAATTTCCAACTGTTGAAGAAATGTTATCACAAGCTCGCAAACACCCGCCATTTTGGGCAAATTCAAATTTCACCTTGATTGAAACTCACGAATCTATGTTATATTACAAACGAATTACACTGGAACGCGGCGGACAAATTTTTTATTTGAATTTCTTTAAGACTATAACACTTGAAAAGCAATTTTTGCGTTACCTGCTGATTGTCCTCTTTACGATGAATATAATAGGCTTGATATTGGCTTTGATTGTCGGTTATGTCGTCAGCAGTAAAATTCTGCAGCCTATCCGCGATGTAACGAACACCGCCAAGTCAATAGAGGCAAGCAATATGGACGAACGCTTGGCTCTCAGTAAATCTCAAGATGAGGTAACAGAGCTTGCTGATACTTTTAACCATATGCTGGATCGTCTGCAAAACAGTTTCAAGCAGCAGCAGCAATTTGTATCTGACGCCTCGCATGAACTCAGGACGCCTGTAACGGTCATTTTAGGCTATTCTGATATGCTTGTGCGCTGGGGCAAGGAAGATGAAGAACTTCTTGACGAAGGTATAACCTCCATTCAGAGTGAGGCTAACAATATGAACCGTCTCATTGAGGATCTACTCTTTTTGGCTCGTGCCGATCAGAATAAGCAAATGTTAATCAAGGCACCGACTGAACTTTCTCTACTCATTGACAACGTTGCAGAGAAAATCAAGCTCAAAGAAAATCAGACTATTGATATACTGATTAATGATATAGGTGAGATTTTCGCCGACAAGGACGCCATTGAGCGTATGCTGACAATTTTCATTGATAACGGTATCAAATACAGCCATGATGACGGCAAAGTCAGGATTTACTCTCGCCGTGACGGTAAATTTATGAAAGTGGCTATCGAAGACAACGGCGTCGGAATAGCTGAAGAACACCAAGATAAGATTTTTGAGCGTTTTTATCGAATTGACAGCTCCAGGACAAAGTTAAATGAGGGCGTAAACAGTTCCGGACTGGGTCTTTCCATAGCGAAGTGGATTGCAGATCAGCATGATATAAAGATTGACCTTGAAAGTGAAGTCAATAAAGGCACAAAAATCACCTTGACAATCCCGCTTGCAATAAATAAACTGACAGGCAGCGATGATGATTCGTTCGGTAAAGGTGTCGAAGAGGTTAAAGAGTTTGAAGAAGAATTGAAGCCGGTTACATTAAAAATTTTACAGAATTAAACTTTTTGGCAATCAAATAGATTTAAGAGGTAATAGATTTGAGACAGAAAAGAATAGCATTGATAAACGATATAACCGGCTTTGGGCGTTGTTCAATAGCTGTGGAGCTGCCTATAATTTCCGCACTTAAAATACAGGCTTGTCCTCTGCCGACAGCGATTTTATCAGTCCATACCGGTTTTAATAATTATTTCATTGATGACTATACCGACAGAATGAATAATTATATTGACAGTTGGAAGTTGAACGGACTGGAATTTGACGGCATTGCCACCGGCTTTTTGGGTTCTGAGGCACAGATCGAGATTGTCAACAACTTTATTGAGACGAATATCAACAGCTTTATAATGATTGATCCCGTTATGGGTGACCACGGCCGCCTTTATGCTTCATACAATAAATCAATGTGCATTAAGATGAGGGAACTGCTAAAATTTGCTGATCTTGTCACTCCAAATTTAACGGAGGCCTGTGAGCTCCTTGGGATTGCTTATCCAAGCAACGGCGTTATATCTGATTCAAGGCTGGCAACGATGGCGGCGAATATTGCAGTAAAAACTCGCGGGCGTAAAGTCGTTATAACCGGCGTAACTCTCGACACTGATGATGATAGCAGTATAACGAATTTCGTATTTGATAACGGCAATGTAAATTTGATAACTTCTCATAAACTCGGCAGCGATAGATCCGGCACCGGTGATGTTTTTTTTGCGGTATTGGCGGGATCTATAATCAATGGTGAGGAAGTAGTTGCTGCTGCAAGAAAGGCGGCGGATTTCGTCACTCGCTGCATTGCTTATGCTGAAGAGTTAAAATTGCCCTGGAATTATGGTTTGCCATTTGAGGAATTTTTGACAGATTTTAACTAAATAAGGGCTTTTTTCTTGTCCACAGAAAAATTTTATTTATTTGCAGGAAAATTTTTGATTGATGTGGAATAATTTTTAAAAGCGTCGTGAGTTTTCTTTACTGCTATTCACGACAGGTTGAGGGGTCTTGTAAAAGAGCGTAAAGAGGGCGATATTTTTGGGTAAAAGTGAATTGCTGAAACTGCTGGTTGTTGATGAAGTTGCAGAGAATCGCACCGCTATAAAGAAAATTTTTCAAAATGACTATCAAATCATTGAGGCGGAAAATGAGCAGAGAGCCGCAGAAATTATTAACGTAGATAAAATAGATGTTGTGCTTGCCGATTTAAAGTTCATAACCCACCTCAAAGAAAACAGAAATATTTCAGCAATTCCTCTGATCGCTATGGCTGATGCAAGCGATCCTGAAGCCGGAGCCGCTGCAATAGATTCAGGTGCTTTTGAATTTATTACTCGCCCTTACAATCGAATCGTTGTAAATTATCGCGTTCATAATGTTATGAAACATTATGAAGATGCCCGAAGTGTGAAAATCATTCGCGAAGAACAGATCAATGAACTTCACAAATATATTGAAATTGATTCATTGACCGGTTTGATTAATCGCGAAACTTTTTATAAACGTGCTGCGGCACTTATGCAGTCTAATCCCGACACCAAGTATTATATCATTTATCTCGACATAAGCTGCTTTAAGGCTATTAATGACCTTTTCCATATTGAAACCGGCAACTTGATCCTAAGGACAGCCGCCAACTATTTCAGAACTGCAATTCCGAGTCAAAGCGGCTTGTGCAGCAGGATTGAGGCCGATCATTTTGTTATTTGTATCCCGCAAGAAAAAGTAAATATTGAAAGGTTGATTATAGGGCTTGACAGCACAATGCAAGCTCTTGGTATAGGACATAATATCCTATTCTATGCCGGAATTTATCCTGTCAATAATCCCGCTCTGCCGGTTGATCAGATGTGTGATCGTGCCAATATGGCACTCCGTAAAGTTAAGGGTAATTATATGAATCGCTACTCTTACTATGATGCCGGTATGCGTGAGTTGATGTTACAGGATCAGATGATTGTCAGAGATATGGAGACTGCATTGCAAGAGGATCAATTTGCTATTTTCCTGCAGCCTGTCTACAATATCAAAAATGACACTATTGTCAGTGCTGAGGCGTTGGTGCGCTGGTTCCACCCTGTCAACGGTATGATTTCACCCGGTAAATTTATTCCCGTCTTTGAGCGTAACGGATTCATTGTCAAGGTTGATCGTTTCGTTTGGGAAGAAGTTTGCAAATTCATCAAAAAACAAAGAGATGAGACCGGCGAAGTGATACCGATCTCTGTGAATGTCTCCAGGCTTAATTTCTACAATCTTGACTTGCTGGAATTTTTACTTGGACTTTTGGAGAAGTACGAGCTTGAGCCATGGATGTTGAAATTGGAAATAACAGAAAGTGCCTACATGGATAACTCGCATCAACTTATGTCAATAATCAGAGTATTTCGTGAGGAAGGTTTCCCTGTGCTGATGGACGACTTTGGCAGCGGTTACTCTTCGTTGAATATGCTCAAAAATCTGCCGGTCGATGTCTTGAAAGTTGATATGGCGTTCGTCCGTGAACTGGAAGAGTCTGAACGAGCTTATATGATCCTTAAATTTATTATGAATTTGGCACGTGACTTGGGTATGGACGTTATTGTTGAGGGTGTTGAGACAAAGAAACAGCTTGACTATCTTGCAAATCTCGGTGCGGACAAGATACAAGGCTACTATTTCTCAAAGCCGCTGCCGGTGCCGGATTTCAAGAAACTTGTGGAAGACAGCAAGAACCCGGCTTAATAGATCACTACTGAACGAACATGACAGATAAAACCAGAATACCGAATATAATTTATAATTTGACTATTCGCAGACAAGTACAAAACAGACACATTGAAGGCACTAAAGAATATCAACAATATGTCAAAGTATTAGAAAATAAGGGATTAAAACCGAGTAAATTAAATTCAGACGTTGATGTACAGGCTTTGGTCAAAGAATTTCATGGTGAAGGTAAATATTATCCTAATCCTAAAGATGGTAGTCCGCGAGAGATTGTTGACGTTGGTAAAATTGTTGGGCAATATTGGGATAAAGAAAAACAAAAATTTATTGACACGTCTATTGTTATGGTCGTATATTCTAAAAAAGGTGTTCATATTTATCCTATACACCCGGAGGTGAATTAGGTTGAATGTTAGTAATATGAATTCTTCAGATATTTTTGATATTTTAATGGAATATGACAGAAAAAAGACTAAGCTCAAAATCAAGACAAAAGATGGCGAGGTTTACAAATGTAAATTGCGTTGTTTTGCTGAAGATGAAGAAGATTGGGCATATTGCATTGATACTTTAGAAAATCCTTCACGTGGTTTTGTTTTAGAATGTAATTTCATTGAAACGATTGAAGAAATTATTGATAGTGAAGAAAATGCAATGATTGAAACTGTAGCAAAAACGGCGTAAGTAAACAAATTGATGTATTACTCTATACCGTTTTTTTATTGTGGAGAACGTGTAAGACCTAAAACCTAGCTGCTTGTAGCAAAGGCTGTGTTCATTGAAGCAAGAATCCACCGGCTTTAGCCGTGTGGAGTGTCAATTGTTAGATTAACTGACAATATCTTTGAGACACCTGCTTCTTCAACGGTGACACCGTAAATCCTGTCCAAAAATTCCATAGTGGTTTTACGGTGAGTTATCAATATGAATTGAGTATTTGTTGAGAACTCTCGCAGGAAGTCGCCGAATCTCACCAAATTGGCCTCATCAAGAGGCGCATCAACCTCGTCAAGTATGCAGAATGGCGAGGGTCTGTACTTTAGGAATGAGAACAACAACGCTATAACCGTCAGTGCCCTTTCTCCACCGGACAGCATTGAGAGCGATTGGCGTCTTTTTTTGGGCAAAGTTACCATAATTTCGACGCCGGTGTTTAATATATCGTCCTTGTTCGTCAGTTCCAACTGTGCCACGCCGCCGCCAAAGAGTTTGACAAATATCTCCGCAAAGAAGGTCTGTATTTTTTGGAATGCGTCCAAGAATTGTGTGACAATTTTTTCGTCCATTTCAGTTATGAGTGCCTGCAGATTTTCTTTTGCCTTTTGGAGGTCTTCAAGCTGCTGATTCAGGAAGGTGTGACGTTGACTGAGGGTCTCATATTCCTGCGGCGCATTGGGATTTACTGCACCTATATCAATCAACTCACCCTCAACGGCACTCAAACGATCAGTTATTTCCTCTTCGCTTAAATCAGAGCGGGCAGTCAATTCCTCACTGTTTGCGGATTCTGTGCGGATTTTCTCTTCACAGTCCGCTATTTTCATTTGAAGTTGTGATATAATCAGCTCAATGTCATGGAGCTGATTTTTTGATGATGTAACTTGTCGATTCAAGTCGCGCAGGATTTTTTCAGAGTTCACTGTTGCCGCTTGTTTCTCCATTTTTTCGGCATACATGATTTTTACCTGCTCATTCCCTTGCTCCAAGCGAATTTTTAGCAGATCACATTCTTTGGTCAAATTTGAAAGTGTAATTGCATTGGAGGAAAGATTTTTAAGTAGAGTTTTCTCTTCGGTACGTAAATTTTTCATTGAATATTCATCATTTGCGATCTTGTTTTGCAAGAGTTCAAGTTGATTTTCTGTCCTTATGATCTGCTGCTCACTCACCGCGCTGTCAATCTCCAACTTTTTGAGACTTTTGGAAAGGTTTTTCACTTTTTCCTCACTCTCGGACAGATTCACCGATATATCATTAATCTGCGTTTGTGAGGATTCAAGCTCATTGTTAAGGCTGTCAATGATGTCTATGTAGTTTTGACGCTGTTCCTGCAGTTCAGCGATTGATTGAGCTTCTCCTTTTAACGAACGGTTTAACTTGTCAAGTTCGTTCTGCTTTTCGTTGATAGATTTTTCAAATTGTTTTATGTTGACGCGATTTTCGGCACTCTTGACCTCAATGGTATTATACTTTTGGTTGAGTTCCTCTATTTTAATTTTGAGTGATTGCATGTTGTTTATTGAAGTTTCACGCTGCTGCTCAATATCTTTCAGAATATCTTCAACTTCTCGCAAGTCGACCGTCAATTTTTGAATTTCATCAGTACGACTGAAGATATTGCTTTCAATCTGCTTGCTGCTGCCGCCGGATATGGAGCCGCCGACGTTTAGGACTTCACCCTCAAGAGTCACTATCCTGATGTTGTGACGCCGTGCAATTTTAAGGGCATTGTCTATAGTATCAACAATCAGCGTCCTTGAGAGCAGGAAGTCTGATATTTTTTGCAATTTCGGATCAATCTGTACCAGCTCATTGGCAAATCCTATCGCACCTGTCTCTTCAATCTTTCGGAGACTTGCATAAGGTGAGATTCTCGACAGCGGCAGGAAAGTCACCCGCCCCAGCCTTGATCTCTTCAAGAAGTCAATGGCGGCTTTTGCTGTCTCTTCGTTCTCCGTGACGATATTCTGGACACTGCCTCCGAGGGCAATTTCTATCGCTGTAGTAAATTTTTGCGGCACGACAAACAACTCGCCAACTGCACCGTATATGTTCTTCCGCCAAGGCTCCTTGCTCATTAATACTGCCTTTGGTGCCTTAGCAAATCCCTCATAGTTCTGCTGCATACGCTTGAGTATCTGCAGGCGGCTTTCTAAGCCTTGTAATTTACGATTCTGCTGCTCTTGCTCACTTTGCAGCTTTTTATTGTGTTGCGATTCGGACTCAAAAGATTGTTTCAATTCGTATTGCTGATTTTTTATCTGCACGGCTTCTTCATCATTAGACTGCTGCTGTGCCTTCAATATCTCATAATCCTTGTTAAGCTGTTCCATTTCGCCCTTCAGCTTAATCTCATTATCCTTGTAAGTCTGCTGATTCTTATTGAAAGATTTAAGATCATGCTCAACAATCTTTGCCTCATTCTGTGCCCTTGCAATCTTCTGTTGAAGTTCAGATATATGCTTTTCTCTGTTGCGACGCTGCGTATTTTGGGACTTCAGGAGATTTTCCTGTTCGCTATGCTCTTTTTGAATGTCCTTCAATAGTCGCTGTTGATTGACAAAGTCCTCACGCTGTTTAGTCAGGGTTCCCTTGAGCTCATTCAGATTATTTTTTGAGGATTCCATATCCGTTGACAGTTTATGCTGCTCCTTTTGATATCTGCTATGCTCAAGCTGCCCCTGCTTTTGCCGCTCTGTCAATTTTGTGATTTCAGCGGACGCCGTGTCAAACTGTTGACGAATACCTTCATTTTGTTCACTTTGCCGCTGTAAGCTGTTTTCAACGTCCGTGACTTCCTTGGCAAGTCTTTCCTTGGTGACTTCCTCGGTGTTTAGCTTAGTCTGCACCTCAAGGAGGTTGTCACTGATGTATTGATGTGACTGTGATTGCGACTCCAACTCGTCCTTGAGTTGATTGTACTTTCGATTGAGTAAAGTCAATTTAAGACTGCGGCGTTCCTTTGTGAGGTCATTATATTTATTCGTACGCTCTGCTTGAATTTTTAATGGTTTTAATTGAGATTCAATCTCGCTGATAATATCCGCGGCACGAACGAGGTTGACTTCAGTGTCATCAATCCTGTGGAGAGTCTCACGCTTGCGGTTGCGATATTTGGTAACGCCGATTGTCTCTTCAAAGAAAACGCGCCGCTCCTCAGGCTTTGCCTTGAGTATATCGTCGACGCGATTTTGACTTATGATACTTATTCCACCGAGACCTATGCCGGTATCAGCAAAGAGATCGCTGATATCCTTGAGGCGGCAGCGACTTCGATTGATGTAAAACTCACTTTCACCGGTGCGATATATTTTGCGTTGAATGTCAATCTCTTTGAAATCAATGGGCAGATCGCCGTCATTCTCGAAGTTAATCAGAACTTCAGCAACACCGGCGGCACGTCTTGTACTGCTGCCTTTGAAGATCACATCTGCAAGCTGACTGCCGCGAATATTTCTGATATTCTGCTCTCCAAGCACCCAGCGAATAGCATCAGAAATATTACTCTTGCCGCTGCCGTTAGGACCTACTATTCCCGTGATTCCTTTACCGAACTCAATTTCAACTTTGTTGGCAAAGGATTTAAAGCCATACATCTCCAATCGATTAAGATGCAAAGAACAACCACCCTTTTAATACAGATTATTTTCCATTTCGTCCATTATTTTGATAAATTCCCTTTTTTCCTCAATGGTAAGCGAATTACTCAAGTCGTCAATAGCTTTAAGCTGCTGCTCTAATGTTGGTTTTGAATGAGTTCTTCTTATTTTGCGATTGAAAATCCTAGGGGTTCCGATTTTTGTTGCTTTTGATTTAGTTCCTAACATCAATATCACCTCAAGTTACGGTTTGTGTTGATTCTGTCACATCAAAGGACGATTTAACGAAATCTATAAATTTATTGTAATTGTTGGGCAGAGCCTTAGTCTTACCCCAAGCCAGCGAAACATCAAAACCCAGCGGCGGCGAAATATCCTTGCGGCAAAAATCCGTTTCGGCATTCAGCACAAAGTTAGGCAACAGGGATATACCTGCCTCATTTGTAACAAGCTGCTTGATAGTTTTGAGCTGCGAGGTACACAACAAGATGTTGGGACTGTAGCCGCATTTGGCACAGTATTCGTGAATCTTTCTGTGTTGGTAGGTGCCGCCCTGCTGCAAAATAAATTTTTCATCTTTCAGATCTGCAAAGTTTACTTTACTTTTGGTGGTCAGACGGTGACTTTTTGGTAGGCACAGACTGTATTTGTCGCTCATAAGTTTAATGGAAAGTTTATGCTTGCTATTTGAGGGAGTTAGCACTATCCCAAAATCTAAGGTGCCGTCCTTGAGTTTTTGACAAATCTCACCGGAGTCACTGAACTCTTGTATATCCAATTCAATATTAGGATAAGCCGCTCGGAATTTTATAAAGAAGTCAGGAAAAAGATAAGCCTCAATCATCGGCGGCAAACCGAATTTAATGGTATTTTCCTTTTTACACTTGAAAAGCAGCATATTTTGCTTGGTTTCCTCAACTATCTGCATTATCTTTTGAGCATAGTTCAGGAAGACCTTGCCCTCTGCGGTCAGTGAGATTTTCTTCTGAGTTCGATCAATTAATGTCAACTGCAATTCAGTCTCAAGTGCCTTGACTGCCTTTGTCACTGAGGGCTGCGATACATGCAGATTTTGAGCCGCACGAGTGAAGTTTTCAAAAGTTCCTACATGATAAAAATATTCTAACTGCCGCAATTCCACCTTGGTCACCTACCCCATACACAACGACCGACACTTTCGTTTAGACGCTCGATACAACGAAACCTGCCCGCATTTCCAATCGAAAAATCCAAACAACAACCGGCTATTTATTTTTATCAATTTTTTCATTGTAACTCGAAATATCAAATGTAATATCAAACTCATTCGTCAAGGCAGAAGTATTAACATTCGTTGGCGGTGAAGTATAGTCAAGCACGGCGGAGCTGTCCTTGATTGAAGTGAGGTCGTTAAGCTCGTAAGCCGTCGACAGGACAGTATCACCGAAAATATCCACGCTCTCAAGGTAGTCATCAAAGCGTTCTTCATAGGTGGCGGAAGTTACCTTCACCTTAGACTGTACATCATAGGCGACCTTATTCCCGCCGACATCAACATAGTTGGTGATATCATAGTAGGTGTCAGTATCGGTGCCGGTGCCTTTGTAAGTCGCTGAAGTCCCCAGACTCGTTGTAAAGATGCCTGAAATGTCAAGCGTACCAACTGCCTTTTTCTTGCTGTTGTTGATGGTTATCTTGTAGTTGGTGTCGCTCACCTTGGTTGCAGTCGCGGCGGTCTGCCCTTTGGAAAGAGTCAATATATCAGCCGTCCCGAAGTTGGTGATTTTATCATTGCCGGCGGTATAGGTGATTGTTGCCTTGCCGCGTCCTGTATCAGTCGAAAGAACTATAGTATCATCACCCTTGGAGCCGGTGATATTGTCCGACTTAGTGTTGCCGTAAATGACAATCGGAGCCGTGGCACCTCTGCCGCTTGCATTGACGGTTGTGACTTCAGAATTGACAGCCCTCCTCAAGTCAACAGTGGCACCGTCAGATGCACCAATAGTCAACGAATCACGCCCATAGACTTGAGCCGTCTGATCCTTACCGTCGAGGATAGTTATCTTTTGATCCTTTTTCTTCTTGATTGCCTTCTGTATCGTAAGAGTGCCTTTGTCAGTGGTGAATACAAGATCATTGCTGTTGTATGAGGCACTGAGCAGACTTGCACCGTCGAAGGAGATTATATCCGTCCCTGCGGTGTAGTCGGTGACAGTATCATTGCCGTCGGCGTAGATGAAGAGGTCAGCACCCTTGCCGCCGGTGAGAATATCGCTGCCTGTGCCGCCCTTGATAGTATCAGCCTTAGTGCCGCCTTTGATAGTGCTGATTGTGCCGTCGTCGAAGTTGTTGCCGGTGATGTAGATTGAAGAAGTTTTCTTTGAGGCGTCAATCAACTTGGCGGTATGGAGGGAATCATCACTGCCCGCAGCATTGTAGGTGGCGGTGGTGTCCTTCTTGGCGAAGATTTTTTCATAATAATCATTATAGACGCGGGCGGCACCATTGACAGTAATCTCTTTATCCTTGCCGTTGACGATAGTGAGACTTGTATCTGACTCCTGCAGAGAAACACCACCATTCTTGAACGTCATAACGACATTCTTGCCGTCGACGTAATAGTTATCAAAGGCGTAACTGCTGAGGGTGATTGCGTCCATATTATTCTTGGCTGCCGAATAATCGCCGATAGTATCCTTGCCGCCGCTGAAGATGAAGAGATCATTGCCCTTGCCGCCGGTTACATAATCATTGCCCAAGCCCGCCGAGATTGTATCGTCCTTAGTGCCGCCCTTGATAGTACCGTCATATTCATTGCCTATCAAGTAGACGGCTTTGGTGCGTTTGGCAGCATTCATAACCGTGACATCAGAGTTGGCAATAACAGTGTCACCGTCGCCGTTGCCGATAGTCAAAATAGGATCGCCGAAAGTCTGTGCGTAAGTGATCCCGTCCTTATCAATGACAGTTACCTTCTGCACTTTCTTCTTCTTGAGCATATTTTGTAACGTCAAAGTGCTTGTCGCCGTCGTGGTGCCGGTATCTTTGAGAGTAAAGACGACCTCATTGCTGCTGTTGAATTTGGCACTGACAATCTCGGAGTTGGTGAACTTGATAACATCAGAGCCGGCAGTATAGTCGGTGATAGTAGCATTGCCGCCGAGATACTCAACAGTATCCTTGCCCTTGCCGGTGGTGACAGTCTCATTGATATTGCCGTTACTGAGTTTGATATAGTTATCCTTTGCATTGCCGATGAGCATAACATCATTCGTACGAGCAGAGGCGTCAACGGTGAGGACAGTCGCGTCAATGGCAGTGTTAATGGTTGCAAAATCGCTGTTGGTGACGTTCATATAAGAAGTGCCGAAGGTCTGACTGAGCAAGGTATTATTTGAGGTGTCCTTGAAGGTGATTCTGTTGCCGACGGCATTGTTGACGCGAATGGAACCCTTTGTAACGGTGAAAGTCATATCGGTTGCAGACTTCTTGACGAGGGCGGACTTGGTGACGCTGACGCCGTCAAGGACGATAACATCTTCGCCGGCGGTATAGTCCGTGATAACATCTTTGCCGTGCCCCTTCGCATAGTAGAAGATATCAGCACCGCTGCCGCCCGTCAAGCTGTCATTGCCCTTGCCGCCAATGAGGGTATCATCTCCGTTGGCACCGTTGAGCGAATCAGCCTTTGCCCAGCCTTCAATAGTATCATTAGTGTTGAAACCCTGCACAGTGACCGTGCCCTTGCCGTACATCTTGGTTGAGAGGTTGCCGTCAGCGTCGATAACATTGAGCAACTGCCCTTTGGCGTCGTTGAGGGTGATTGTCCCCTTGCCGACCGTGAGAATAACATTATTCTTCTTGAGTGTTGAGGTGGTGATTGCACCCGCCGCAATGCTGATTGAGTCGGACTCACCAAAACCGATGAGGACATCTTTGCCGTCTCCGCTGGAGTAGACAACAGTCTCACTGGAGCCGTTGAGGTTGATGGTATCATTGCCGGTACCGCCAACAACAGTGACATAGCTGCCGGAGTTGGTGATTTTATCATTGCCGGCGAGGGCGTAAATAGTCTTGTTGTTGCCTGTGTTGTTGATTGAGCGATAGAGTTTCTTATTTTTGCCCTTGCCCTGCTTGGTGTCGTTGTCGTTGTACTCTGTGCCGTACAGAACATCGCCGGAATTGTAATTTTTGGCGAGCCAGCGAAGGAACATAAAACCGCCTGAATAGGCATAATCACTAGTATAATCTTTACTGTCATTGGACATCGACTTTACGACATTAGTAAGTAGGGAGGTATTATTTGCTAAGATGGAAATGCTGCCTCTGACATCATCAATACCGTGAGTGAGTTCAGCCATACCTTCAATAATCCAAAGAGGCAGGGCACTAAACCAGTTGATATTAGCCGCCATAACAGCGTGAGTAAACTCGTGAGCAAGGACACGGTCAAGATATATAGAGCCGGAGGTGCTGCTTGCACCGTCTTTATTGCTGTTGATAGAAGTTGAGGTCACATCACTATAATACTTCATATTAATATTTAGTGTAAGAGAGGCGGCCTTTCCGTCACCAGAATTATAAGTGTGACCAACCGAAGCAAGAGCACTGCTTTTACTATCAGTGGTGAATTGGACGGTGATCTTTTTGATTGTTGCTGATGAGGTAGAAGAAAAACCATAGTTAGAGCCGTAAGATTCCGAGATAAGGTTAAGGGCACCATCAACCCACCAAGTCTTGAGGGCTTGCCAGATAGTTTTATGGGCGTCATCATCACTGTTGTAAGAAGAAGTATCAAGTGTAAGTGTAAGACCATTAATGGTGAAAGAAGTAGCAGTGAAACCGGTGTTGATATTGTCTGTCTCAGGCACAATATCGGATCCATTCTTTGCAGTAGAGCCGCCTGCATCAGAGCCGGTGATAGCACCGGTATCATTACCGCCAACAATGATGCCGCAGTAATTCGTCAAGAAATCAGAGGCACTTGAAGCAATAGAGGCATCATAAAGAAAGTGATTAACGGCATCATTAATACCCTCAAAGTTGGAACAAGCCTTAATCGCCTCATCAAGCATATCTATCGATGAATTTTTGTTTGAATTATCAAGAGCAGCCATAAAGGCTTTAATTACATCTATTTGTGAAGTTCCGTCGGTATCATTATATGTGACATCTGATTCAGAAAAAGTAATCTCATTATTATCATTTGCAGAACCGTCAACTGTTATCATACTCATAATAAACGCCTTCCTTCCCTGTACAAGTATTCCTATGTTAAAAGTATCATAAAATCCCGACGGCGTCAAGCAAAAACCGCCACAATTAAAAATTTTTAATTTAGGTTAAATTTTGGACTATTTTGTCAAGGAAATTTTGTCAGTGTGAAGAATTAGATTAACTAAAATATTTAATTAATTTCGAGGTAGGCTATGTCACTGAAAAAGTATAAAACTGTCTTGAACGGTGAAATTTTTAAAGCGGAATACGAGATCAATAAGTCAAAATTTATTGCTCATGTCAAGCAGGTGGAAGATGAGGAAACTGCCAAAACTTTCCTCCAACAGCTCAAGAAAAAGTATTTTGACGCCACCCATAACTGTTCTGCTTGGGTGCTTGGCGTCGACGGCAGCAAGCAAAAGTCCAACGATGACGGTGAACCCGGCGGCACGGCAGGCAATCCAATCTTAGAGACTATCAAAAAAAACGAACTCGTCAATACTATGATAGTTGTGACGCGATACTTCGGCGGAATCAAACTCGGTGCCGGCGGCCTCATTCGTGCTTACTCTCATACTGCCGCACTTGGTCTCGCCGCGTCGAAGATTGTTACCATGACACCTATGCAACGCCTCAGCATTACTGTCAATTATAATCTTTTCGCCGTCGTCGAAAACTGGATCCGAAGCAAAAATATCACCGTCGAGAATAAAGATTATACTGACAATGTGCAAATAACTTTATTGATATTGCCTGAAGATATTGATTCAAGATTGACAGAATTAAAAGACTTGACGGCAGCGAACTTTACACATACACTTGAAGAAGAAATACTTGTTGCTGTTGAGGGTAAGGAGGGGTGATTAACGTGAAAAATATTGCAATACTCGGTTCAACCGGCTCTATAGGTACTCAGGCACTTGATGTAGTCCGCAACAATCGGCAGGCTTTAAATGTTTCCGTTATAG
>CAJODU010000048.1:9911-10511 GCA_905233325.1 uncultured Selenomonadaceae bacterium | reverse complement strand
GGATTGGCAAGGCAAGTCGAAACATACCACCAAACGCGGTTTTAAGACAAAAAAAGACGCCTTGAACTACGAGCATGAGTTCAAGGCAACAGCAGAGGAGCGTGTTGATATAACAGTCGCTTCACTTGCAGAAAAATATATCGAGGATAGAAAATTGCATGTAAAAATTAATACTTTTTTGAGCTTGCAACAAACTATTAGAAATCATATATTGCCATATTTAGGTGATTTAAAATTAACTGAACTTACGCCAGCAGTTATGAGAAATTGGCAAAACCAAATTATTCAAATGAATCTTAAACCAAGTACAACCAATCATATAAATCGTTATTGTTCCTCTTTGTTAAATTTTGCAGTAAAATATTATGACTTAAAACAAAATCCTTTACGATTAATTGGAAGTATAGGAAAAAGAGAAAATAGAATGGTTTTTTGGGAATTATCTGAGTTCAATCAATTCATCAATGAAGTGGAAAATCCAAAATATAAAGTATGTTTTTTATTGTTGTTTTATTCGGGAATGCGTGTAGGTGAGTTGCTTGCCTTAAATTTAGAAGATTTTGACTTTCAAGAAAACAAAATTAGAATTACAAAAAGCAA
>CAJODU010000048.1:0-9808 GCA_905233325.1 uncultured Selenomonadaceae bacterium | reverse complement strand
TTGTTTATGACAACACAAAAAAATTTGTTGGCTTCCATTCATCGATATGCAAAAAAGGCAAATGTTAAAGATATTTGCGTTCACGACTTGCGTCACAGTCATGCAAGTTTATTAATTCATTGTGGAATTCCAATAACAACTATAAGCAGAAGGCTTGGTCATAATTCGCCCAAAATCACACTCGAAGTATATAGTCATATGTATGCTGAATCTAGTGAGCAGACAGCAAATAAACTTCAAGAAATCTTTGTTAGTCAAAATGTGGTCAAACATTAGCGTTCAATGAGACGCAATGTTTATAATCCTTGTTATTTGCCATTTTATCTACTCAATGATATAGAATTTATAGTTTTGTTCAGATTGCAATATCAAATCGGACATATGACGAAAAAATTTTTTCAGGTTTGTATGGCTGTAACTACTAAACTTTTTTGGATAAAAAAAGCACCTATATACTCACCCAATGGGGAGAGCGTATAGGTGCAATTTATATTATTCAACGATTATATTAACCGAGAACCTCGAAGAGATCGTCGCCTGCCTTGACGTCGCCGGTCTTGAGAGGACGAATCGCCTTGTAGGCTGCGGTGTTGGTTACGATCAACGGAGTGACAACCGGATAGCCTGCCTTCTTGATAGCAGGAATATCGAAGGTCACAAGCAGATCGCCCTTCTTGACTTTCTGATCTTGAGCAACCTTGACTTCAAAGTGCTCGCCATTGAGTTTAACGGTATCAATACCAATGTGCATGAGCAATTCGGTGCCGTCATCAGTCAGCATACCAACAGCATGCTTGGTCGGGAAGACGAGGGAGATCGTGCCATCAGCAGGAGCACGAAGTTCGCCGACGGTAGGATCAACAGCAACGCCATCACCCATACCGCGTGAGGCAAAGCCTTCATCAGGAACTTCATTCATCAGCATCATCTTACCGGTCATATGAGCACCGAGGACGGAATCCTTCATGGCAGGAGCAGCAGGAGCAGCCGCCGCAGGAGCAGCACTTCCGCCACCGCCGGCTTCTTCAGCCATCTGACGATTGATAGAACCATCGCGGATACCCTCGACAAACTCTTCAAAGTTAGCCTTGACGATTGTGACAGAAGGTCCATAGATAACCTGGATAGCATTGCCCTTGATGACAACGCCGCCGGCACCTGTACTCTTGAGCTTGGCCTCATCGACCTTGGAACCGTCAACAAGGGTCAAACGCAGACGAGTGGCACAGCAGTCAATCTCAGTGACGTTATCGACGCCGCCGACACCGGCAAGGATTGTTGCAGACTTGGTATCGAAGTTTGCAGGAACATTTGCTGCAGAACCGCCGGCAACACCAACGCCGGTAGCCTTGCGATACTCATCTTTGGAGACCATCTTGACTTCCTCGTCGCCTTCTTCACGACCGGGTGTCTTGAGATCCCATTTCATAATGAAGAACTTAAATGTGATGAAGTAGAGGACAGCATAAGCTGCGAAGAGAGGCAGCATGAGCATCCAGTGTGACTTAGCCTGACCGGGCAGGACGCCGTAGAGGATAAAGTCAATCAAACCATCAGAGAACGTGGTACCCATTGCAATGCCGAGAATGTGGCAGAGCATGAAGGAAAGGCCTGCATAGATAACGTGAATACCGAAGAGTTCCTTAGCAAGGAAGAGGAAGGTGAACTCGATAGGCTCGGTGATACCTGTGAGGAATGAAGTCAAACCGACGGAGAAAAGGAGAGAACCGGCTTCTTGCTTCTTCTCAGGACGAGCGCAAGTGTACATTGCAAATGCAGCAGCCGGGAGACCAGCCATCATGAACGGATATTTACCCATCATGAAACGGCAAGCATCAACGCTGAATTCAGTAGTGCTGGGATCAGCAAGCTGTGCAAAGAAGATATTTTGAGCACCCATAACTTGGACGCCATTGATCATCATTGAACCACCCATTGCAGTCTGCCAGAACGGGAGATAGAAGATGTGATGCAGACCGAACGGAATCAGAGCACGCTCAAAGCAACCGAAGAGGAATGTTCCGAAGTAACCTGCTGCTTGAACGAGATCGCCGAGAGCAAAGATACCGGTCTGAATGAACGGCCAGACAATGTACATAATAAAACCGGTAAGAATACCAAAACACATGGACATAATCGGGACAAAACGAGTGCCGCCGAAGAATGCAAATGCTTGCGGAAGTTGCTGCTTGTAGAATCTGTCACAAATCCACGCTGCCACTAAACCGGTGACGATACCTCCGAAAACACCCATCTGAAGTGTCTTGATACCGAGGACATCTGCGATAGCACCTGCCTTGACTGTCTCAGAGACTGAGCCATCAGGAAGAATAGAACCATCAAATGTCAGAAAGACGTGAATGGTTATGAGCATAACCAGATAAAAGATTGCTGAACCAAGAACGGCGATACCTTTCTCTTTCTTCGCCATACCCAGCGCAACCGCAAGGGCGAAGATCAAAGGCAAGTTACCAAAGATAACACCACCGACATTTGACAAAATGACCATGAAACTGAAGAGTGCTCCACCTTCATGAAGAATGCCTTCCAAGCCGTAAGCCGCAATGGTTGTAGGATTGGAGAAGGATGCACCGACACCGAGCAGAACGCCCGCGAACGGCAATACCGCGATCGGCAGGAACAAAGATTTACCGATCTGTTGCGCAACAGCAAATGCGTTGCCACCAGCCATAAATATCATCTCCTATAAAAAAATTCTATATTTGAAAGAATTAGTCAACTCTCACCATAGACCAGCTCCCTTCGCGTCCAAAAGTCACATATTACATACATTAATTATTATATCACATTTCTGAATGAATGCAACTATTTTGAAAAAATTTTTCACGTTCGTTTCAGTGAAGAACTTCCTTTCAAAGAGGCTAAACATTGCAGGGATTTTCGACTTCGTGAAGAATATTAATAAGTATATTAATTTTGGAATGAGGCGGAAAATGTACAAAAAGATTCTGGTCATCAATATGTCGCAGCTCGGTGATTTAATGCTGACGACGCCCGTGCTCAGAGCCTTGAGAACCAACTACCCTGATGCTCACCTTGCCATTCTCGCGGACAAGAGATGGAGCGACCTTGTACAGCATAACAAGCATATCAATGAGTGCCTCCTGATGGACAAGAAAGCCGCCGACAAGCACTTCACAAACCTCATCAAGTTCATCTTTGAGATACGTTCCAAGAATTTCGATCTTGTGATAAATCTTCACAGGAATGAGCGTGCCTCCGCAATCGCCGCTTTCAGTGGTGCCGCCAAGATCGTCGGCTACGCCAAGCCGGGTTTCTCTCTCTTCTTTGATAAGGTTATGCCCAACCCCTCTATCGCCCGCCACATCAAGAAAGGACTCAAAACGGAGTACGTCCCCGGCAGTCAACACCAAGTCAAGTCCCACTTTGATGTTCTCCGTGAGGCTCTCGGTATCACCAACATTGACGACGGCGGTCTTGAGATGTGGATTCCTCAAGAGACTGAAACGGAGATGGCGAGAATGTTCAGCGACAACTTTGCCGTTGATGATAAGGTAATTGCCTTCAATATCGGTGCAAGCTGGGAGACTAAACGCTGGCTTGATTCCTACTTTGCCGAATGTGCGGACAGGCTTATTGACGAGGGTTATGCCATTGCCTTTCTCGGCGGCAGTATGGATATTGAGATTGTCAACGCCTGCATTGCTAATATGAAACACCGCGACAGTGACAAGGTCAAAATCTTCACCGGCAAACTTACTTTGGCACAGGTTGCCGCTCTCTTGGATCGTTGTGTCCTGTTCCTGACTACTGATTCGGGACCCATGCACATAGGCGTTGCGCGGAATATTCCCGTCGTCACTATGTTCGGTGCTTCACCTGTCCCGGGTTTCTATCCCTACGACAGCAAGGATATTCTGATTCAAACGCCGGAGCCTTGCCACCCCTGTGGTCAGCACACTTGTCCGCGTCAAGGTGAAGAGAATATGGCTTGCATGAAAAAAATACCCGTTGACATCGTGATGAAGTATGTTCACGAACTGCTCAACGAGTATGGCACCAGACAGGCAAAGGACATCAAGCGCAACTACGGTCAGTATAAATGCCGTGTTATCAGTCTGAAAAAATCTACAGCGAAGGGGGATTAACGTGAAAAGTAAAATATTTGTACTATCAATAATGATTCTTGCAATCTTTAGCAGTGTCAGCTTTGCAAGGTCAGTCGTCAGGGTCAGTGATTACGGCAGTGACGGTTTCTACTACCGCTACAACGAGATAGCCCAGAGCATGGGCAAGAACAATATGATCATTAAGCAAATGCCGCAGAAGGCCGCCACCCTCAGCAATGATAACTATGATACTTACATTTGCACAAACGGTGCGGAAGGCCACGAGACGACAATCAGCCTCTTTTCTAACAAGGAAGGCTACGTCTCAAAGGTGATGATTGCCGGTGATGCCGGTGACAGCGCGGCTATGAACACCTTGGGCGAGAACTTCGTCCTTGTCCTGGCAACCTTGGGCGTCAACAAAGGGGAGCTTGCCATCTTCCTCGATTCTTGGCGTGACAGCGACAACGCCGAGTTCCGGCACTGGTGCAACGCCAGCGAGAGGTTTATCCTCATCACCCGCAATATGAATTACGATACCAACACCTTCTCCGCCACCTTCATCGCCGCCGCTTGAGTGTACAGAGGTGCAACCATGGCTTATAATAAATTGGAGTTTATATTCACGTCAAATTCTTTCGTGATTGACAGTGCCAATGAGGAAAAGCTGGAAGATATTGATTTAAAGTGGAATAGGAATTTTAAAGCGGACAAATTCCAAGCACTTTACGATTTGGGTTTCGAGACTGCCACTAAATCTGAAAGTGCGTCTTTTGCCTTCCTGCATCTTTTGTCTGAGACTTTCAGAGATATTTTGACAGCTTTGCCGGAGTTGGAAATTGCCCGTCAAAATGTCACATTGACGGTTGATGATGCTGTTAAAACCCGCCTTTTGAATGCTGTTCCCTTTGTGCTTGGTGCTGAATATATAGATAATATGTGGCTTGTTGGGATTTTTGACAATCTTACAAAAATATTTCAACGTGAAATTGAAAATTACTCCGGTTCCGTCACCGAATATTTCTCCGGTAAACGCAAAGATTTAAAAATTCCCGAAAGAGTCTTCTTTCATCTGGTTGAATCTAAAGGGGATTCTGATTATCCGTTTGCATTTTTGGCGACTTATGCTACCAAAGATGAGCGAGACAAAGTTCACCATATGCCTTTAGTTCACGCTCTCAATGAGTTTAAAGATGATCGTCAAAAACTCCTGGCACTTCTCAACTGTCTTAACCGTGCGGCAGAGGTTTCCGCTTTAATCAGTGAATTTGTGGAGAGCGGCGAACTTTTCCACCCGCTGAAGTTGAAATCACAGGAAGCATATCAGATTTTGAAGGCAATTCCGGCACTTGAGGAAAACGGCATTCTCTGCCGTATTCCAAATTGGTGGAAACGCCGCAGTGCATCAAGAGTACAAATATCTTTAAGTTTCGGCGAGCAGGGACAATCTCTTGTCGGCTTTAATTCTTTAATATCAGTGCAGCCTAAACTTACCGTTGACGGTGTTGAACTCACCGATGAGGATATTGATAAATTGCTGACGGAGACGGCGGGGCTGTCTTTGATTAAAGGCAAGTGGATTGAAGTCGACAAAGATCGATTGAAAGACTTACTCACTAAGATGAAAGAATACGGCGGTGATATTTCCTTCCTTGACGCTTTGCGAATGGAAAGCGGCTTTAGTAACGGTGAAGTGGACGAGGTCGATGATGACTTAAACTTCACAAATGGCAAGTGGCTAAGTCAAATTATGCAGCAGCTTCGCCGCCCTGAGGTTATAAATGCGCCGACTGTTCCCGATACCGTCAATGCTCATTTGAGGAAATATCAAAGAGCCGGCTATGCTTGGCTTAACCTTATGGCCGCTTTAGGGCTTGGTGCCTGTCTTGCTGATGATATGGGTCTTGGTAAGACGCTGCAAGTCTTGACTTTTCTTGATAATTTGCGTCAACAAAAGGAAAATGCCAAAATTCTGCTTGTAGTACCTGCGTCGCTTTTAGGCAACTGGGAGAAAGAATCCTCTCGCTTCACTCCCAAAATTAATCTGCATATCCTCCATGGTCGAACTAAATCAAAACTTGAGGAGGAACTCAAAGGCGAATTGCCATTCCTGACTGTGACTACTTATACAATGGCGGCACGCTTGGACGAACTCCAACAACTTCAATGGGATGTTCTAATTCTCGACGAGGCACAGGCAATTAAAAATCCAAGCACTAAACAGACGAGACTCATTAAAAAAATCCCTGCAAAGCTGCGAATAGCCTTGACAGGAACGCCTATAGAAAACAATCTCTCAAACCTCTGGTCACTGTTCGACTTCCTCAATAAGGGACTTCTCGGCAATGCGGAAGAGTTCAGCAGATATTCCAATAACCTTGTCAAAAAACCCGAAAATTACCAAAAACTCCGTCAAATGCTGGCACCGTTTATCTTGCGCCGTCTCAAAACCGATAAATCAATAATCGCAGATTTGCCGGACAAACTGGAGCAAATTGATTATGTCAACCTCAGCAAAAAGCAGATTGTACTCTATCGCAAGCAGGTGGCAGAACTTGAAACTAAGATACTGACGGCGGAGGGAATCTCTCGTAAGGGTATCATTTTGTCTGCCATTACGAAATTGAAACAAATCTGCAACCACCCTGATCAATTCTTAGGACTTAACAGTTACAATCCTATTGACAGCGGCAAATTCGGACTTCTGCGTGAAATATGTGAGACTATCCACGAAAAGAGGGAGCGTGTACTGATTTTCACTCAATACAGGGAGATCACAGATTTTATTGCCGATTACTTGAGTGAGATTTTTCACCGCAAAGGTCTGATTCTACATGGCGGAACGAGAATCAAAAAACGCACAGAAATGGTGGAAACCTTCAACGGTGCAGATTATGTACCTTTTATGGTTTTGTCTGTCAAGGCAGCAGGTGTCGGACTCAATCTCACAGCCGCCAACCACGTCATACATTTTGATCGTTGGTGGAATCCTGCCGTTGAGAATCAAGCAACAGACAGAGCGTATCGAATCGGACAAGAAAAAAATGTCATAGTTCATAAATTCGTTTCAAAGGGAACTATTGAGGAACGCATTGACGAGATCATCAACAGGAAAAAAACTCTCGCGGAGAATATAATCGGCACAGGTGAACAATGGATTACCGAACTCAGCGATCAAGAAATAATTTCTATGCTGCGGTTGGAACTCTGAAAGAGGCGATATAATGGCAAAATATTATGATATATATGATTCCTTTGCAAATTTTAAAACACTTTCAGTTGATGAACTCAAAAGGAACATAGAAAAAAGCCTGTCCAATGAAAAAAATAATGAGCCGGTTTTTGTTGAGGCTTCCAGCAGAAAAATTTGCAAGAGCTGGTGGGGAGAGACTTGGTGCAAAAATCTTGAACGTTATGCAGATTATGACAGCCGCATAGGTCGTGGCAGAAGTTATGTGCGTAGTGGTGCCGTTATTGACTTGAAGATTAAAGGCGGTCGGATAAATGCAAAAGTGCAGGGCAGCCGCTCAAAACCCTATAAGGTTAAAGTACATATAGATGAGCTTGACGAAAAACAGCGGCTTAAAATAGAAAAGCAAGCCTCCGGCAAACTCAGAGACTTGGAATCTCTCATCAACGGCGATTTTCCCGAAGACTTAAAGGAATTGTTTTTTCAAAAAGGCGGCTTGTTCCCTTCCCCTGAAGAAATTCACTTTGACTGCACTTGTCCCGATTGGGCGGATATGTGCAAGCACGTTGCTGCTGTCTTGTATGGTGTGGGTGTACGCCTTGACAGCAATCCTCTCTACTTTTTCCAAATGCGTGGAATTGACATTGAGAAATTTGTCGACAAAGTTGTCAGCGGTAAAGTTCAAAAGATGCTTGACAATGCAAATAATGACAGTCCCAGAATCCTAAAAAATGCCGATCTTTTAGAAATATTCAGTTTGACTTGATGATCTTCGATTGACTTCACCTTTGGAATTGTCTGTCAAAACATACAGTACAGCATGAACTGCAGGGAGAAGAAGAGCGTTGCAAGGTTGGAGGCAATGAAGAAGACCCTCTGCGGCACGGTGTAGGCGTTCATCTCCTTGACGATCTCCTTTGCAGAAACCTCATTGTTGAGCCTCTTGACTATCTTGGTGAAGTCGGCAATCCTTATGATGTTGTGCAGAACCATTGCAACCGCCGCCGCATAGAATAGCATTTGTTTCATACCTTCAAGCGGCAGATAGGCATAAGTGAGGAAGTAGCCGAACGTCTCTATGGCGAAGACTACCGTCACCACCACAGCACAGAGCAGGACAAAGAACTTCATTGAGGTCAGTTCGGTGAAGATCGCCATCTGGTCGTTCAGTTTCTCAATGATCTCCTCCTCTTCTTCCTCCTTGACTTTCTTGTCTTTTGCCAGCTTTTTTATTTGATCTGCCACTTGATAGATACTGAAGAACAACCAAAACATTGCATAAGTTGAAACAAGGAGCGACACTTCCTCATTAGGCAAGGTCATCACCGCCGCCAACATAGTCCTGAAGAGCGAGACTGTAAACCAGGCGACGTTCTCTCATGAAGGACAGGACGCGGAGGAGCTCCCAAGCAGTGTCCAGGGAAGTCAGACAGGCAATACCATGCTCAACGGTTGCACGCCTGATCCTAAAACCATCTTTGGCGATATGTTTACCTTGCGTCAGGGTGTTGATTACCATATGAATCTTGCCCAGCTTGATCATCTGAATGATGTCGGTGGAGCGTTCGTGGACTTTGCCGACGATCTCAGCGTCAATACCCGCCGCTCTGATAGCCTTAGCCGTACCCTCAGTGGCAACGATACTGAAACCGAGTTCGGAATAAGCCTTGGCAAGCTGCTTGAGTTCTTCCTTGTCCTTGTCGGCGACAGTGAAGAGAATACAGCCGTTGAGCGGAATATTCATTCCCGCGCCGGTGATTGCCTTGTAGAGTGCCCTTGCATAGTGATAGTCAATTCCCATAACCTCGCCGGTGGACTTCATCTCCGGACCGAGACTTATATCAACGTCCTGCATCTTCGCGAAGGAGAAGACAGGAGCTTTGACGGCGACGTAGGGCTTAGGCTCAACAAGACCGCTGTAGTAGCCCATCTCCTTGAGCTTGTGGCCGAGGGCGACTCTGGTGGCAACATCAACCATTTGAACATTAGTCACCTTGCTGAGGAACGGCACCGTGCGACTGGAACGTGGATTGACCTCAATGACATAGACCTTGCCGTCCACAACAACGTATTGAATATTGAGCAGACCCTTGACGTGGAGCGTCGTGGCGAGGCGTTTGGTGTAGTCAATGATAGTGTAGACGATCTTAGCGGGGAGGGTTTGCGGAGGATAGACGGCTATTGAGTCGCCGCTGTGAACACCTGCACGCTCAACGTGTTCCATAATACCCGGTATCACAACGTCAACGCCATCACAAATAGCGTCGACCTCAACCTCCGTACCTTGCATATACCTGTCAACGAGGACAGGGTGATCCGGCGTAACCTTGACGGCACGCCCCATATAGTCCTTGAGTTCGTCTTCGTTGTAGACTATCTCCATAGCTCTGCCGCCGAGAACGTAAGACGGGCGTACCATGACAGGATAGCCTATCTCAGCGGCACCGTGGATAGCGTCCTCCTGGTTAGTAACACTGATTCCGCGGGGTCTCGGTATTTGCGTCTCGGTGAGGACTTCGTCAAAACG
>CAJODU010000047.1 GCA_905233325.1 uncultured Selenomonadaceae bacterium | reverse complement strand
AGAGAAGATCAAGGCACTGGAAAGCAGAATTGCAAGTTTTAAGTTTTAACTTTCTCAGAATGGGGGTATGCTAATGCAAATATTGTGTTCAACTGACGGCATTGTCAACAGTGATTTTACAAGGCTGGGAATAAGAGACATAGTCAAAGGAGGATTCTCTAAAATAATTTTGAATATCTCACAATACGCCTTTGACTGTGAGTATTCCACATATAAATCCTGGCAGGAATATAGCATTTATTCTCAACCTCAAACTTTAAAAAAATTGCTCAAGCCAATATTAACTCTCTGCAAAACAGCAAAATTGTCAATACCTGCCGCTTATATCAATTTCCAGCGTTCTGATATGAATTTTGAAGATGATTTGATAGATAATTTGACAAACTTGAGTGAAGAGGCTGTAAAATGTGCAATAGAGGCAGGTTGTGAGTATGTGATTGTCAGTCCGCTTTCTGTCGGTATCGCAGGAGCTGATGCTTGGACGGTTAATCGTCAATACTACCTGCGTATCGCTGAAGTTGTCAAGGATCATCAAGTTACAATCCTCTTGGAGAATCAGACAAAAAATCTTGGCGGACACTTGGTCAGAGGTCTTTGCACTGATGATATTGAGACTGTCAAGTGGATTGATTCTCTCAATGATGCTGTAGGGAAAGAATTATTTGCCTTTAATCTGGACGTTGGAACTTGCAACCTCTGCGGTCAAAATATGCAGGATTTTATCTTGACTCTTGGGAATCGTTTAAAGAGTGTAACCCTTCGAGACAATGACGGCAATCAAGAAAGCTCAATGCTGCCGTTTACTGCCGTCTATGATCGTTCCCCTCGTACTAATTGGCGAAGTCTTATTTGCGGCCTCAGAGGTATTGAATTTGATGGTTTGTTCATTGTGCAAATTAGAGATACTGTAGGTTCCTTTCCTCTGCTCATTCGTGCGGAACTTACAAAACTTGCTAAAATCGTTGCAGATTATATAGCCTGGCAAATTAATATCGAGACTTCTTTGAAGAAATATAAAAGCCGCGTGCTGTTCGGTGCAGGAAATATGTGCAGGGTTTATATGAAGTGCTATGGCGAAGAGTATCCTCCCTTATTCACCTGCGACAATAACCAAAAACTTTGGAATAATGACTTCTGCGGTCTTAAAGTAAAATCACCTGAAGAATTAAAGCAGCTCCCTGAAGACTGTGCAATCTTTATTTGTAATGTCTACTATTCTGAAATTGAAAAGCAGATTAAAGAAATGGGACTCAAAAATCCGATTGAACGCTTTAACGATGAATATCTGCCTGCCGGTGGTATTGAGGAGGTGGACTGATTGCTTAAAATTGGAGTGCAAAGTCAAAATGCAATAGAGGACAACTGCCTTGAAGTCGGTTTCAATATGCTCCGTGAGGCAGGTTTTGACTGCGTGGATTTCAGCCTTCACAGCTATCTGTCTAATAAAGATATTTACAGAGGAAGGCTTAATGACTTCTTTGATAAATCCACATCAGATTTAGAAAAATATTTTATGCCTCATAAATTCGCCGCAAAATCCGCAGGTATAGCTATTCATCAAATGCATATGCCCTACCCTATGTACATTCCCAAAGCTGATACGGCTTTTAATGATTATCTAATGAAAAATGTTGCACCAAAGAGTTTGCAGGTGTGCTCATTTTTGGAATGTAAGTATATAGTTATTCACGGTTTCAAGCTGGCTAAATATCTTGGATCAGAGGAGGCGGAGTGGCAGTACACCGAAGGTTTCATTAATAGTATTGCTCCTCAACTCAAAGAGCTTGGCATTGTTGTTTGTATTGAAAATATTTACGAAAATGTAGGAGCACATATTATAGAAGGCCCTTGCTGCAATGCTCGAAAGGCGGCGGAGAGGATAGATCGCCTCAATGATAAATATAAGGCTGAAGTAGTGGGATTTTGCTTTGATACCGGCCATGCTAATCTGCTTGGTTTTGATTTTGAAAGATTCATCACCACTCTCGGTAACAGATTAAAAGTCCTGCACATTCACGATAACGACGGAGTAAGAGACCTCCACCAGATACCGTTTACCTTCTCCAGAGCAAGAGAGAATCATACTTCTACCGATTGGGCAGGATTTATTGAGGGACTTCGCAAGATTAAATTTGACGGTGTACTGAATTTTGAGACCGGGCCGGTACTCAATTCGTTTCCGCCGGAGTTAAAGAGGTCTGCTATTGAGATGATCGCAAATATAGGCAAATATTTCAGCAGTGAGATTTCAAAAACGAGGTGATTGATGATGATGCTGCCTGAGATAAAGCAGCAGATAGAAACAGAGATCAGTGAGCAAAGTTTCTTTAATGATCTGAAAGATGAAATTTACAACTTCAAACTGAATAAATACTTCAGTGAAGACGGCAATACTTTTGAGATATTCGGCTATTTTGATGATAGTACACATAGAGGGCTTAGGGGTTATTATCATGCTGACACAAATGAATACAGGGTACTGGTTAAGTTCGGTTTGAATGAGTTTTGTCTGACTGAGTATTTCACGGATAAGGCAAATATTTTCGTTGAGAAATTTCAACCTGAGCTGGAAAATATACTTAAATCCATAAAGGATTTTGACGGTACTCAAAATGTATTCGTTGAGCAGAAAAAAATACCCGCTTGGAAGTATGCAGAGAGTCTGCCTTCTGATATAGAAGGCTTTGAGCTCTACTTCAATCCCAAAAAATATTTGGAAGTTACAAACGGCTCATTTGTCATTATCAACTATTGTGACTTTACCATAAACAGTGATCTGGCAATATTCTACAATATTTTCAGTGATAATTTCGGCAGTGAGGCACGTATAAACGGAGCTCCTACCGTCATTTATGATTTTGACTCGGAAGATCTCAAGGAATTGGAAGAAAAGCTGGAGCAAAATCTTTCAAATCAACTCAAAAAAATTAGAGAAGAGGCAAGCTAATGGATAAAATGAATCATGATGTACAAGTGGAGAAGATTAAATCTGCAATATCTCATTCTCTCTTGATTCGCGGCGGCAGAGTGATTGATCCCGCAAATAATGTTGACAAGATTGCCGATGTACTGATTGTTGACGGCAAGATTGCTGCAGTTGGTGAGATAGAAAATATTGAGGCACACGATGAGATTGACGCGACAGGAAAGATCGTTGCACCCGGACTGATTGATATGCATGTTCACTTCCGTGAACCGGGGCAGGAGGCCAAAGAGGACTTTTTGAGCGGTTCAATGGCTGCGGCGGCAGGCGGTTTCACAAGAGTGGCAACCATGCCTAATACTTCACCTGTTATTGATACCGCTGCCCTCGTCAGATCAATGAAAAAACGCGCCGAGGACGTCGGAATCATCAACATTGAGATAATAGGAGCCCTCACCAAGGGGCAGAAGGGTTTAGAGCTTGCTGAAGTCGGTGATATGTCTGCAGAGGGTGCGGCGGCTTTCTCTGATGACGGTCACTTCGACAGCAATGCCCGTGTCTTCCTCAACGCCCTGGATTATCTGCAGACCTTTAACAAGGTGATTATCTGCCATGAGGAAGAGACAACGCTTTGTGAAGGCGGTGTGATGAATGAAGGCACGAGGAGTGCCATGCTCGGTTTGAAGGGTCGCCCGACGGTTGCTGAAGATATTGCCGTCGCTCGTGATGTACTTTTGGCTGAATATACCGGCGGCAGAGTGCACATTGCCCACATTTCCAGTGCCGTCGCCGTTGATATTGTCCGCCAAGCCAAGAAACGCGGCGTCAAGGTCACTGCAGAAGTTACGCCGCAGCATTTGACAATGACTGATGATTTGGTGGATCCTGCCGATTCCTCCACTAAGATAAATCCTCCACTCAGGAGCAAGAAGGATATTACTGCCTGTCTTGAGGGTCTGCTTGACGGGACTATCGACATCATCGTCACTGATCATTCACCTCACGCCCCCGAAGAAAAAGATCGCGAATATATCTATGCACCGAGTGGTTTTCCGGGACTTGAGACTTCTTTGGGTGTACTGTTGACTGAATTGTATCTCACGGGCAAGATTGATATTAAGACATTGATTGCCAAAATGACGAGTGAGCCGGCAAGGATTTTCAGTCTTGAAGGCGGATCACTGGCGGTTAATAATAACGCCGATATTACTATCATCGATCCTAACTTGGAGTGGACAGTGGACGCTAAAGATTTCTATACACGCGGCTCTCATTCTCCATTTGTCGGGCGCAAATTAAAAGGGCGTGCCGTCGGTACAATCGTCAACGGCCGCCTCATTGAAACTAATCAAACAAAAATCAGTCTCAAAAAAGTGGATTAACAAATTATTGAGTGGTCAAGGCTTTAAGCAGCACAAGCGGAAAAAAATAACCATTGACAATATTATCTAAAAATTATAGAATATAACTGTTTTTGATAATATCATTACTAAAGAGAAAGTGTAAAAAAACTTATGGAAAAAATTGGAATTTTGGCAGGGGCAGGAAGATTGCCTGTTGAATCTGCTAAATCTGCGAAACAATTAGGCTATGAGGTCTATGCTGTGGGGCTTTTGCCGGCGACGGATCCTCAAATAGCTGAATACTCGGCAGATTTTCAAAGTATAAGTGTCGGGCAACTTGACGCAATTTTAAACTATCTTAAATCTAAAGATATACATAAAATTACAATGATAGGTAAGGTTACAAAGGAATTGCTGTATAGTGGCGGAGTAGTGCCTGATGCCAGAATGTTGCAGCTTATAATGTCATTGCCAAACAGAAGTGATGATACTATAATGCTGGCTTTTGTGAATGAACTTGCCAAGGAAGGTATGGAGACCTTTGATCAGACGTCACTTATCAGAAGGTTAATGCCTCATCGCGGAACAATCACTCAACGCGAGCCTACACCTGAAGAAAGTACGGACTTAGAGTTCGGTCTGATGATAGCTAAAGAGTTGGGGCGTCTGGATATAGGTCAGACAGTCGTTATCAAGAGTCGTGCGGTTATGGCACTTGAGGCGATTGAAGGTACAGATGCTTGTATTATTCGCGGCGGACAGCTTGCAAATGGCGGTGCTGTCGTTGCTAAAGTCTCCAAGCCCAAGCAAGACAACCGCTTTGATGTGCCGACTGTTGGTCTTCGCACCATTGAGGTTATGGCTGAGGCAGGAGCGACGGCGTTGGTGATAGAAGCCGGCAAAACCCTGCTGGTTGATCGTGAAAAAACGGTTGCCCTCGCTGAAGAGAAGGGTATTTCTATAGTAGCTTGGTAATTGTTAATTGAACGTGAGCATAATTTGAGAAAATTTTTCAACTTTGCAGACTTCTTCCGCAAAGTCACAAATAGACTTCATACCGCCGCGGCTGTGGTCTAGTTTTTCATTGACGGCATCGATCATCGTTAAAAATTCCTCAACGGTGACGAAGCCGTTTTTTGATATTGCAGTCAAGACAAGAGCGAACTCAACAAATTTGTAACTCGTGATAAATATCCTGCAATTCTTCCAAAGATCACCTTTGAAGGCAAACGGATAACAACGCATAAAAAATTCATTGACAAGGTAATTCTCAAAAATGTGAGCGTAATTAATCATCAGACGCTGCAATATGATCTTGTGATATTTAATCCACATATTTTTTAGATTTGTCACCTTCTCTTCACTCAATTCAACGTTGTACATTTTTGAGAAGATATTAATCATTATTTCAACGTGGCGGTTGAGGTTGAAGTTTATATTGATTTTACTGTCAAGCGGTTTGTCTTGCAGGAACAGACACAGCCTAAACAGGCGTTCATTGAAGTCGAAATGTCTTTCTTGAAGTATTGATACGGAAGTCGCTTGAATTGATACCACCTTTTCAATGGGAATGGAGATTTTATTTGTCCAGTCGAAGAGTCCATGCGGTGGCTCTGTTTCCACTTCCTCAAAATCCATAGAATCTTTTGACAAGAGAATTAACCTTGCTGCAAGCGGACAAGTCAACGTCAAGGACTGCTCCAGCACCTCACCGAATTTATAAGTAACACGCGGGTAGGAATGGCAGATAGCTGTCAAATATTCCTCCCCGCATTGCTTTTGTATCTTGCAGAGATAATCATCATCAAGGAAGGCACAATTCATATTTTCCTTCATCTTTATGAAGTATCGCTGATTCTCATCGCGTTCAATCTCAGAGAGAATATCTTGCTTGATTGCAGCGTCCTCAATACTGCAATACTTGGAGTAGGCAGCTCCATCAACGGCAACTTTCCAACCCTTGCAGCAACGACTTCCACAGCTTTTGCCGTCACATTTGAATTGACTGAAATACTTCGGGCGAATAGCAAGCATTTTTCAATCACCTACCAATTTTTTGATTTGTGCCAGAATGAGGGCGACAGTAACGCCAATATCACAAATACCTCAAGCCTTGACAGAAACATAAATATACAAGCGAAAAATTTCGACATAGGCGGCAGGAGACTGTAACCGCTCGTGGCTCCTTCAATACCGAAACCCGGTCCCACGCTTGCCATTGTCGAGATACTCACACTCACCGCATTTACAAGATCAATTCCGTCAATCATCATCACAAAGGCAAAGAGTATATCCATAACGACTATGGCGAAGAAGAACCGTGCCGCACCTAATACCACATCATCATCTACGGCTTGCCCGTTCATCTTCACATGTGCCACACTCTGCGGGTGGATTATTCGCTGAACTATGACGTTGAGCATTTTGAAGAGGAGTACGATTCTTGCGACCTTCAACCCACCCGCCGTGGAGCCGGCACAACCGCCCAGAAAGATAGTCATCATTAGAAAGGCTTTTGACAGAGGCGGCCATTGATCGAAATCCGACGCGACAAAACCTGTCGTTGAGGCAAGCGAGGCAACGTGAAAGCCCGCCTGTTGAGCAGCAGTCAATATATCCATATTCGCTTCAATGAACAGATCAGCCGTAATCACCGCAATGGCAACGCCGATAATGCTGAGGAAGGTACGAAATTCGGTATTTTCAAGAAGGATATGTCCACCCCTGCGGAAGGCCACAACATACATTGCAAAACTGCCGCTGGAAATAATCATAAAAAAAGTCATTGCAAGCTCAAGGTAACCGTTGCCGTATTCCTCAACTGTGCCGTTGAATATACCGTAGCCGCCGGTGGCTATTGTCGTCATAGCATGATTGACGGCGGCAAAGAGATCGAGGCCGCAAAGATAGTAGGCACTCGCACAGAGGACAGTCAAAACCACATAAATCAAAAAGAGAGCCTTGGCATTATCTCTGATCTTTGGCATTTGACGCTCTTTAGTCGGTCCCGTACTTTCAGCCTTCATAACGTACATAGCACCACGCCCGAATTGCGGCAGGATCGCCATGAAGATAACAACTATTCCCAATCCGCCGACCCAATTAGACAAACTGCGCCATATCAAGATACTGCGCGGCAATATCTCAACATCTTCAAAGACCGTTGCACCTGTGCCGGAAAAGCCGGAGACCGATTCAACGAAACTGTCAAGCAAGCCCAAATGTCCGCTTGCAAGGTAAGGAGCCGCACCGAGGACAGACACCAACGCCCAACCGATAACTGTTATGGCAATACCCTCACGAACGCCCAGATTATCCCTGCCCTTGACGCCGCCGAAACGTTCCAACTCAAAAGTAGCCGCCAAGCAAAGGAACATAGAGAGCAGGAAAGCCCACACGCCTCCTGCTTCCTCCGCTAAGGCGGCAAATATTAACGGCGGCAGCATAGCAGCACCGCAAAACAATGTTAAATACCCCAGCAGGGCACACACTAACCTTTTGTTCATCAGAATTATTTCAGGTAAAACTATCCATAGCTAAGGCAAGGTTGATCTTGTAGCCGTGATCCAGAGGACCACTGCCTTGACCGAGATTTAACCCTGAAGAGAGTGCTCCCGTCAAATACATCTTTGCCTTATGAATAGCCTTTTCCAGTGACATCTCTTTAGCAAGGTTTGAGGCTATAGCTGAAGAGAGCGTACAGCCGGTGCCGTGAGTGTTATTAGTCTCCACCCTCTTGCCATAGAACCATCTAAAGCCCTTGTCACTGCAGAGAAGATCAAGAGAAGAATTTTGGAAATGGCCGCCCTTGGCGAGTATTGCACAGTGGTATTTATCATACATCATCTTGGCGGCCTCTTCCATATCAGTCTTCATCTTTAAATCTGTCGCCGATCTGTTTGTCAATGCTGCGAGTTCAAACAGGTTGGGCGTGACAATGGTGGCAAGAGGAAACAGCACGGAAGTCATTTTATCTACAGCGTCGTCGTTAATGAGTTTCGCGCCGCTCGTTGAGACCATAACAGGATCAACAACGACATTTTTGGCTTTATAGTGAGTCAACCTATCGCCGATCACTTCAATCAATGCGGCCGAAGAGACCATACCTATTTTGACGGCATCAGGGAATATATCAGTAAACACTGCGTCAAGCTGGGCAGCCAGAAAATCCGGCGTTGAGTCCATAATCGCCGTCACGCCTTTAGTATTCTGTGCCGTCAATGCAGTTATCGCCGACATACCATAAACGCCGTTGGCAAGCATTGTCTTGAGATCAGCTTGAATACCGGCACCGCCGCTTGAATCACTGCCGGCAATCGTAAGCACAGTCTTTAAAGTTTTCTCCATAAATATCACCTCAAAGCGCATTGGAAGCCCTAGGCTTTAGCCTTGGGAGCTGTCAGCAATCAAATCAATAATTTGTCAAGCCCGATAGTGAGACCTTTGAGGTTTCTGACTTTCTTGCAGGCAAGGACGACACCGGGCATGAAGGAATCACGCCCTGTTGAATCGTGGCGGATTGTCAAAGTCTGCCCAAGACCGCCGAAGATGACTTCTTGATGTGCAACGTAGCCGGGCAGTCTTACACTGTGTATGCGTATTCCATCATAATCAGCTCCACGAACGTGGGGCATTTTTTCTTCTTCGTTGGGGTGTCCCTGTTTATGCGACTCTCTGACTTCGGCAATCATCTTCGCCGTGAGTTCGGCAGTGCCGCTCGGAGCATCGAGTTTTTTGTCGTGGTGAAGTTCGATTATCTCAACGTCCGGCATATACTTAGCTGCCTGTTGAGCCAGCAACATCATCAACACCGCACCAATGGCAAAGTTTGGAGCAATGAACGCCGGTGTATTGTTCGCCTCTGCGGCTTGACGGATTTTCTCTTTAGCCTCGTCACTAAGCCCTGTCGTCCCGACGACCGGTGAGACTTTATGCTCAAGAGCAGTGATGACATTGTTAAATACAACTTGAGGCTGGGTAAAATCCACCATAACATCAGGCTTGTGCTTTTCGAGAGCCTTTGCCAAATCAACCTCAATGATGATACCGTTTGCCTTGTGACCGGTGAGTTCTCCCGCGTCCGCTCCGCCAACCACATCAACCGCTCCGACAAGTTCCAACTCTGAATCATCTATGACGGCATTGAGAACCGTGCGGCCCATTCTTCCATATGCACCATTTACAAGTACTTTAATCAAGATTATCGCCTCCAAGAGAATATTATCAAATTTTGATTAAAAAATCTACATTTGAACTAAAATTTTTTATTTGTCAAGACTTGCACTAAAAAAATTTTTGTGATATTATTTTTGTCGAGAAGGAAAAGCCTGAGATGTGCGAAAACTTTATTAATGTCTAACCTACATTAATATTAGGGAATCTGATTTGAATGGTGGATGGAGAATTGCCCATTGAGACGAGTAACAGAAACCGGACTTAAGGTACCCACCTGCGAGTTGGCAGGGTGAACCGGCATTTTGGACCCCTTTTTGAGGAGGGATTGCTTGCGTTACAGCGGCAGTCTCTTTTCTCGTTGTGCAAGTTTTTTTCAGATGATATATTTTTTTCAATGCAACCAGTTGGCGGCATCTATTGCATGGTAAGTGATGATAATAGCCGCACCGGCACGTTTCATGCAAGTCAAATTTTCAAGTACAATTCGCTTTTCATCAATCCAGCCGTTCCTTGCCGCAGCTTTAACCATAGCATACTCACCGCTCACGTTGTAGACCGCCACAGGGTGGTTTATTTTATTGCGAACACTTCTCACAACGTCCAGATAAGCCATTGCAGGCTTGACCATGATAATATCTGCCCCCTCGGAAATGTCAAGCTCAACTTCTTTGAGAGCCTCGCGGAAGTTGGCTGGATCCATTTGATATTGTTTGCGATCTCCAAATTGTGGAGCGGAATCAGCGGCATCTCTGAAAGGAGCATAGAAACCGGAGGCGTATTTAACAGCGTAACTCATTATAGAGACGTTGATAAAGCCTTTATTATCAAGTGCCTCACGAATAGCCGCGACACGCCCGTCCATCATATCCGAAGGTGCAACAATATCAGCTCCTGCCTCTGCTTGACTCACCGCCACCTTACTCAACAGCTCCAAAGTGGAATCATTTTCAACATAGTGGCCGCAAAGTTTGCCGCAATGTCCATGACTTGTATATTGACAGAGGCAGACATCACCGACAATTACCAGCTCCGGCACAGCTTTTTTTATAGCTGATATAGCACGCTGTACAGGGCTATTCATATCCCAAGCACTTGAGCCTATCTCGTCCTTATATTCCGGCAGACCGAAGACCTCAACCGACGGTATCCCTAATTCTGCGATTTGCTTGGCTATCTCTACGGCATTGTCAACGGAAAGGTGGAAAACGTCGGGCATGCTGGGGATTTCCTCTTTGACGTGTTCACCAGGTACTACAAAGATAGGGTAGACAAAATCTTTCGGTGACAAAGTAGTCTCTCTGACCATTGCGCGGACATTCTCATTTATTCTCATTCTGCGCGGACGAAGTTTTTGCATAATAAAAACCTTCTTTCACATTATCTTAAAAATTATTTTCACGCTTTCTGAAACTGTGAATCAATTATATCTATTTTTTATATTATATCATATTTTCATTTAAGAATATATATATTCTTAGGAATCGAATAAATTTAAAGGTAATTTATAATTTTTGTCGAAATTGTAAAATAGTGAGGTGGTATAAGTTGTTGAACGAGGATACATAAGTATGAGCTGGCTATTGTTGCTATACTAAAGAATGAGGCACCATATATCAAAGAATGGATAGATTATCACCTTCTCGCCGGAGTGGATCACTTTTACCTTTATGATAATGAAAGTGAAGATAATTTGAAGGAAATTCTACAACCTTATATTGAAGCCGGATTGGTAAGCTATCACTTTTATGTTGGAAAAAATCAACATATAGCCTCTTATAACGATTCTGTTCGTAATTATAAATTTGAGTGTCGTTATATGGCATTTATTGATGCCGATGAATTTATACTTCCACACAATGATAAAAAAATTATGGAAATTGTCGATGAATTATTAAATGATAATTCTTACTCAGCAGCACTTGTTGTTAATTGGCATTGTTTTGGCTCTGCCAGAAATGAGAAAGCTGATTTAAGTAAGGGTGTACTTGAAAGATTTTGTTATCGTTCCAATAATGATTTTGAAGACAATAAACACGTCAAAACTATAGCAAATCCTCGTTGTATTAATGTCGTTTTAAGTACACATTTTTCATCGTATTTTGAAGGAAAAATACCTATAAATGAAAAAGGTGTTTTCGTCTCAAATGCCTTTACAGAAAAATGCTCTACAGATAAGATAGTTATAAATCATTATTTCACAAAGTCAAAAGAAGAATTTTTACTTAAGAAAAAACGCGGAACGGGTGATGGTGCTCCTTTACGCGAAATGTCAGATTTTTATAAATTGGATAGAAATGATGTTTATGATGATGAAATTTTAAAATATAGAGCAATGAGGCAGGAATTGCAAAAATCCAGGGGGGGTATAGAATCTGCACAACAAATTAATCAACGTAGATTTAATGCAATAATTGGAACATTGTCACCACTCATTTTGTCAGCGAATCTATCATTATTCGATGATAAGAATGGTATCTTCTCTGGAAAAATACATCTATTTTTGACTTGTTGGGCTGTAAGCAGAGATTTAAAAACAGCGGGACTAAATGAACAAGATACTACCTTTTTTGAAGAACTTTCTTTAAAATGTCTGTATAAATCACTTTTGGCTGGTTCTGTAGAAATTTGGCAATTACAGCTCTTAATTGATGAATTACCAAAAATATTATCTTGCAAATATTCCATAGTCAATGACATTAAAGAAACTGTTATATCCATTATTCCACAATTTATGAATTATAGGCGAATGCAAAATAACTGGACAAGCTATAAGCAATTAGACTATCTTTTACAGATGTTGTAATACAATCAAAATATCGGAGGTATAAGAAAGAGTGCTAGGACAAAAAGATGTAGAACACAATTCGCAAAAAATTTATTATCGATCAATAGTAGGCGCGGCTGAGGTTGGCAGTAAAATCAAACTTGGTATCACTATCAACACAATGGATACAATCAATAAGGTTATGCTGCGTACATGGCAGGACTACGCCAGCGAAAAGTATTGGACGCTCACAACAAGTGACGATACTATGGAGAAATTTTATACAATCACTTTGACAATGCCGGACGTTGGCTGTCTTTTTTGGTATTATTTCATCATTGAGACGAATGAGCGCACTTATTTTTATGGAAACAATCCTGAGCAGCTTGGAGGTCTTGGCACTCTCTATGATCATTTGCCACCGTCGTTTCAGATCACCGTATACGAGAAAGGTGCAAAGACGCCCGATTGGTTCAAACATTCGGTAATGTATCAGATATTCCCTGATCGTTTTTGCCGTGCCGGTAATGAAATCATCGAAAAGAAGGGGGCGTTATTTCACGCAAGCTGGAACGATGATCCGCGTTATCTCCTGGACAGGAAAGGTGAGATTGCTGCATACGATTTCTTCGGCGGCAATATCAAGGGTCTTGAAAGCAAGCTCGACTATCTCAAGGAGCTTGGTATCTCCGTTATTTATCTCAATCCTGTCTTTGAATCAGAGAGCAATCATCACTACGACACCGGCGATTATCATAAAGTTGACCCTATCTTCGGCACTAATGAGGAATTTCATAATCTGATTGATAAAGCCCGCAAGATGGGTATTCGCATAATTTTGGACGGTGTATTCAGCCACACCGGAGCGCAGAGCATTTATTTCAATCGTGACGGCCGCTATGACAGCGTCGGTGCCTATCAGTCACAGGATTCTCCTTATTATGATTGGTACAGCTTTAGGAATTACCCCAACGATTATGATTGCTGGTGGGATTTCTGGACCTTGCCGAATGTCAAGGAGACTACGCCTTCATATATGGATTTTATCATTCGCGATGATGACAGTGTCCTCAAGCATTGGCTCAATGAAGGAATTGGCGGCTGGCGTCTTGATGTTATTGATGAATTGCCTATGGAATTTACTGAGGCTTTTTACGCTGAACTCAAGAAGACGGATCCTGAGGCTGTGATAATCGGTGAGGTCT
Source organism: uncultured Selenomonadaceae bacterium (assembly GCA_905233325.1). Lineage (GTDB taxonomy): Bacteria > Bacillota > Negativicutes > Selenomonadales > Selenomonadaceae > Quinella. The sequence goes on along the minus strand of CAJODU010000047.1, from coordinate 3,083 downwards.
GGGAAGACGCCTCAAATAAGATTGCTTACGGTTTCCAGCGTCAATATCTCTGCGGTCGTGAGATGGATTCCGCGATGAATTACCCCTTCCGCGAACACCTTATCAACTTCCTGCTTGGCAATATTGACGGTGAAGTCTGTATGAGGCGAATGGAAAGTCTGCGCGAGAATTATCCCAAAGAGAACTTTTACGCGATGATGAATTTGATTGGCAGCCACGACAGAATCAGAATCATGAACATTCTCGCCGGAGTGACCAACTTTGACGAGGATCCGGCAGGGATTGATCCTTTTACATTCAAACTTGATGATAGGCAGAAGAAGTTGGCAAAGGCACGCCTTATAATGGCAGCACTCTGGCAGATGACTTATCCGGGTGTGCCTTGCGTTTACTATGGCGATGAAATTGCCATGGAAGGCTTTAAGGATCCGCTCAATCGTCGCCCTTACACTTGGGACGGCGGAGATGATGAAATTCTTCAGCAATATAAAAAATTTATTGCCGAGAGGAATAATCACACCGTTCTGCAGACAGGTGCTCTTCTGCCGCTTTATGCTAAAGATGATATTGTTGCCTATGCTCGCGTCATTCTCAACGGGCTTGATGTTTTCGGCAAAGAGGCGGAGAGTGATTCCTATATCGTTGCTTTCAACCGTTCGGACAGATGGAAGCATGAGGTATCTTTTGATGTGAGTGATTTCGCCACCGGCACTTTTGTCAACGCCTTCAACAATAAGGAAGAATATCCTGTCAGTCGTGGCAAGGTTACTTTGATTTTGAATCCGCTTGAAGGTGTTCTGCTCCATCAAGTCCCTCAGCAGCAGCATTACGATCGCCGTGCCGGTATTCTCCTGCACCCGACCTCTCTGCCGTCCAAGTATGGTATTGGTGATCTCGGCAAAGAGGCTTTTGAGTTTGTTGATTATCTCAAGGCTGCCGGTCAGTCCGTGTGGCAAATTTTGCCGCTCAATCCTATTGGAAATGGTTATTCACCGTATCAATCGCCATCTGCCTTTGCAAACAGTCCTCTTCTGATTTCGCTTGATGATCTGGTTGAGCGTGGTTTGCTTGATAAGGCTGATGTTGCGGACTTCAAACCTCCCAAGAATGATACCCTTGTCGATTTTGAGCATGTCATACCCTTCAAGACGAAATGCTTTAAAAAGGCGTTTGCAAACTTCAACGACAGGGGCGGCAGTAAACTCAAGGAACAATTTAAAGAATTTTGCAAGAAAGAATCCTATTGGCTTGATGATTATGCGATGTTCCAGGCTCTCAAGCAGGATAATAATAACAGCTATTGGGTAGATTGGGACGTTGATATTAAACAGCGCGATCCTTCCACACTTGCGAGGATCAAGGATAGATTGGCTGATTCTATTGCTTACGAAAAGTTTATACAGTTCATCTTCTCGGAGCAGTGGGACAAGCTCCATAAATACGCTAAAGATCGCGGTATTGACATTTTGGGTGATATGCCGATCTTCATCTCAGCGGACAGTGCGGACGCTTGGGCTAATCAGAGTCTCTTCAAACTCAACAAGGACGGCACACCGAAAAAGGTTGCAGGTGTCCCGCCCGATTACTTCAGTGCCACCGGTCAACTCTGGGGCAATCCTCAGTATGATTGGAAGGCAATGGAGAAGGATCATTATGCTTGGTGGAAGTTGAGATTTAAGCGTCTCTTTGAAAGTGTTGATATTGTCAGGATTGATCATTTCCGCGGTTTTGAGGCTTATTGGGAGATTGACGCGAAAGAGAAGACTGCCATTCACGGCAAGTGGGTCAAAGGTCCGAATAAAGCCTTCTTTGATGAACTCAGCAAGGAATTTAACGATCTGCCGCTCAAAATAGTTGCTGAAGATCTCGGTATCATCACAAATGAAGTTGAGGCTCTCAGGCAAAATTGCGGTTTCCCCGGTATGAAGATTCTTCACTTTGAACTTGACTTCAACGAAAATGGCAGAATTGGCTTTATCTCGGCAGAAAACAGCGTTGTATATACCGGCACTCACGACAACAATACTACAGTCGGCTGGTTCCTTGAAGATGTTGACGGTGCGGCCAAGGCTAATATTGCCGATCTCCTCGGTGCTGATGTCCGCAAGCCTGACGAAGTTTGTCAAAAGTTGATTGAATTTGCCTATGCCTCTCAATCTAAATTTGCCATGCTGCCCATGCAGGATGTCCTCAAACTTGACAGTCGCAGCAGAATGAACACACCCGGCACAGTCGGCACTAATTGGAAATGGCGTCTCAAGCCCGACTATCAGCTCAATGCCGAAGCAGACAATTTGAAAGCTCTTTGCAATAAATACAAGCGTTGAGATAGATTTTGCATAAATTAACCCTTTCGGTAATATAAATTCAAATTACAAAGGAGACGATCTGATGGATAGTCATTGCTTTATGGTTGAGAAACCCTGTCCGGTCTGCATGAAGTCAACTCGCGTTATCAAAACCCGCTCTCGTCTGATTGTGCAGAAGACTGACGAGGACTTCTGCGTCCACTATAAGGATTTTAATCCTTACTACTACAAGATTTGGGTTTGTGAGCATTGCGGCTTTGCTGCTGATGAGAAAACCTTCCTCACCAAGCTGCCGGAGCGCACCCGCCAAAATGTTTGGGACTTCCTCGCTCAAAAGAAACTTGAGATTGAGTTCAACGAGGAGCGCGGTCTGCCTGAGGCGATTGCTTCATTCCAGCTTGCTATCAGCTACCTTGACCTTATGCACGCTCCTCTGTCAAAGAAGGCGTCAACTCACCTTCAGCTTGCTTGGATTTATCGCGAGTCAGGTGACAAAGAGCTTGAGGAAGAGAATATGCTCAAGGCTGCGGAATTTTACGATCAGTCACTCACTCAAGAACGCTATCCCATTGGCAATCTGACTGACAACGCGGCGATGTATGTCGTTGGAGCAATTTATTACAGGCTTGGTGATTATGAGAAATGCGCACAGCACCTTTCGCGTATCATAGGTGATCAATCTGTCCGTACTCGTGAGCCGCAGATTTTCGATAAAGCCCGCAATCTCTGGAGTGATGTCCGCGACCTCAAGAAGAAGGAAGATGCCGCCGCTGC
>CAJODU010000046.1 GCA_905233325.1 uncultured Selenomonadaceae bacterium | reverse complement strand
CCATAGACGAATCTTGAGGCAAGACAGGCAAACGAGGGCTTGTCCCAAGTGGGAAGTCCCAACTCTTTGGAGAGTTCGCGAATCTCCTGCTTGTAGAGTTCAGCTTGACGCAGCGGACTTTTGATGTCAAGCTCGGCAATCGCTTGCATACCGGGGCGATAGTCGCCGTTATCGTCCATGTTGGAACCTTCAGCAACACAGGAAAGATGATTCTTTGCCGCGATTTCCTTGATTTTAGTGAATATGGCACGCTTGCAGAGATAGCAGCGATTCGGCGGATTTTTTTGAAAGCCTTCAATGGCAAGCTCGTCAACACTGAAGATGACTTGACGGATATTTTCGCCCTTGCAGAAGGCGGAGGACTCTTTAAGCTCACGCCTTGGGAACAAGTTTGATGATGCCGTTATGGCGACTGCCTTATCACCAAGGACATCGTGGGCAGTTTTTAGTAAGAAAGTTGAATCCACACCGCCGGAGAAAGCCACCGCCACACTTCCCAGCTCCTGCAGATAATTTTTCAAGCGTTCACATTTCTCAAATATAGCTGACATAAACTTACCTCTCTACATAAAGTTGAAATTTATTCTATCACAATCAATCTGGTTTGACAATCGACAAAAAAATGAAGAGAGTGCCAGCAACAGGTACTCTCTTTTAATGATGAACGGAATTTATATATTACTTGGCGGAGCTGCCAACGATAGTTTTACGAATCAAGTCAACAGGTATAATTGTAAATGCCATTGCAATGACGAATACCCATTCCGACGCCGTCAAACCAAAACAACGGAGGATAACGTCGCCGATGTAAGTCATAATCACTTGAACAACGACAATCAACGCCATAACATTCAAAAAGCCTGTATTGCCGCCGATGTTGTCGAAGAGGTTAAGTTGATCCGTCCTCGCGTTGAAGGCGTTGAAGACGGCGGTGAAGATGAAGAAGGCAAAGTAGCCTGTCATCAAGTACATATTCGCGTCAGTCTCACCAACCCTGAAGTGTTCGTGAGAGAAGTTACTCAGCAGGAAGAAGAGACCGGCACCGAACGACCAGAGTGCACCGACGCCAATCGCACTGTACATATATTTGCTTATGATATGCTCGTCGCGCTGTTTCGGCTTTTCGTCCATGTACCTGTCAAGGGCAGGCTCACCACCGAAGGCAAGAGCAGCGAGGGTATCCATAACGAGGTTGACCCAGAGTATCTGTGTGATTGTCAAAGGATTTTCAAGCTCAATCAACGGACAGACGAAGGAGATCAGAACTGCAGCGACGTTGATTGTGAGCTGGAAGATGATAAACTTACGAATAGAATTGAAGATTGTGCGGCCGTAGAGGATAGCCTTGCCGATTGATTTGAAGTTGTCGTCGAGAATAACGATCTCTGAGGCCTCTTTTGCGACTTCCGTGCCTCCGCCCATTGCAAAGCCGACATCAGCTTTCTTGAGGGCAGGGGAATCATTGACGCCGTCGCCTGTCATACCGACAACAAGATTGAGCTCCTGTGCAAGGCGGACAAGGCGGCTCTTATCAGTCGGCAGAGCACGGGCAATAACGCGGAACTTCGGCAGTTTAGCCTTTACTTCGTCGTCACTCATCTCGTTGAGTTCGGCACTGGTAATGACTATGGCGTCGTTAATATCAATAAGTCCCGCCTCTTTAGCAATCGCTTGGGCAGTTTCCTTGCGGTCGCCGGTGATCATGACAACCTGTACGCCCGCCTTGTGAACCTGCTCAATAGCCTTGATCGCGTCAGGACGGACATCATCACGAATACCTGTCACGCCGACGAAAGTGAGTCCTGTGTCGGGAACTTCGCCGTCTTTGACTTCACCTTCATAAGTCACAAGGGCTAACGTTCTGATTGCGCGGTTGGCGAGTTCATCAATCTTATCATTGACGGCGGAGATTGCCTCTTTAGTGAAGTTTTGTTTCTTGCCGCTATCATCATAGTAGTATGAACACTTGTCAAGAAGACGCTCAGGCGCACCCTTCAAGAGCCACATGGAATAGTTGCCCTTGACCCTTGCCATTGAATATTTTTTGGCACTGTCGAATGGAACGGTGTCAACGACACTGACATCAACGGGATTGTCCTTGCCAATGAGGAATCCGAGGAGGGCGCGGTCTGTCATGTTGCCGCCGACTATGTCGCTGCCGCTGATTACTGCACCGTTGTTATTTCTTATCGAAACGGAAACCAACTCTTGTTTCTGCTTGCTGAGTTCTTCAAACTTTTCAGTGAATTTTGCTGTACCGTCCAAGAATGTCACAACTTCAAGCTGACCTTTGGTGATTGTGCCTGTCTTATCGCTGAAGAGCAGGTTGAGTGAGCCTGCCGTCTCAATACCGCTGATCTTGCGGACGAGGACGTTGTCTTTGAGCATCTTGCCCATATTCTGCGCAGAGACGATTGCAATCATCAGCGGCAGACCTTCAGGCACAGCCATAACTATAATGATAACGGCGAGCATGACAGCCTCAACGATGACATTAAGCACACTCATGGGATCGGCAGAGCAGAAAGCCGTCACCGCAGCCATATCAAAGCCGTTGTGAATGATGAGCTTGTCGAAGATGTAAGCAAGTGCAATCGCAACACCGCCAATATAACCGAATTTGCTGATCTGTTCCGCAAGATCGCCGAGCTTGAGTTTGAGTGGAGTGTCACGATCTTCATCAGTCTGCAGTTCGCCGGCAATCTTACCGTAGAGTGTAGCGTCGCCGAGAGTGACTGTTCTCATTACAGCACTGCCGCCGGCAACGACTGCCCCGCGGAAACATTTGTGAGGATTGAGGAAGTCTGTGCTTGCCGCTGCCTCGGAATCAGCCGCCTCATTCGGTGCAGGGACTTTGTTCTCTTCCTTAGCCTCACCGTTGAGGATTGACTGATCGACTTGAATGGAGCCGTCAATGACAACGCCGTCGGCAGGGATTTTGTCGCCTGTCTGCAGAAGAACGCAGTCACCCATAACTATATCATTGATTGGAATTTCGGTAACTGTGCCATTACGATAAACTTTACACTTAATCAGCGAGGCCTCCGCTTGGAGGGCTTGGAACGCCGATTCGTTGCGATATTCAGAAAAAGTTGATACACCAGTCGCGAGTATAACCGCCATAGCTATACCAACAGACTCATACCATTCAGCTTTACCCATGAAGGCAAAGAATACATTCAACACCAGGGCGAATATCAAAATCTTGATGATAGGGTCGTCGAAGTTTCCTTTGAGTTTATCCCAAAAACCTTCACGAGCCTGTTCGGTAATTCGATTATCGCCGTATTTAGCCTTAGACTCCGCCACTTGAGCGTCAGTCAAGCCTGTTATCTTCATCAAATCACTTCCTAAAATATTTTGTCAAAATGTACCGAAACACGTCAACGATTATAGCAAAGCTGTATAGAAAATGCAAGTTTTTTTGTAATTTATCTAAAAATGAAAAAATCAGTGAAGATTGAAAAGTCGCATTGCAAAAAAAAATTAAAAATTCCTCTTGACTTAAATGATTTTAAGGTGTATAATTCTTTTCGTTGGTGGCGAGATTTTGCCTCAACTTTCGATAAACGGCCCGGTAGTTTAGTTGGTTAGAATGCCGCCCTGTCACGGCGGAGGTCGTCGGTTCAAGTCCGATCCGGGTCGCCATTTAAAAGGCGATATAGCCAAGTGGTAAGGCCGAGGTCTGCAAAACCTCTATCCCCAGTTCGATTCTGGGTGTCGCCTCCATTTTTTGTTTATGGCGGCACTGCTGAAAGTGGTGTCTATTAGTTTTGACAGATAGGAAAGATTTATGATTTTTGAAAGCCTGTCCAATAGTCTGCAAGAGGCTTTTAGAAAGCTCCGCAGTCACGGAAAATTAACTGAAGAAGATATTGATAAGGCGATGCGTGATGTGCGTATGGCTTTACTTTCGGCTGATGTCAACTATAAAATTGTCAGGCAGTTCGAGAGAAATGTCAAGACGCGTGCTCTCGGCAGTGATGTTCTGGATACTTTGACACCTGCCCAAGCTGTCATTAAGATAGTCGATGAGGAATTGACGCAGCTTATGGGCGGTAAAGAAAGCCGTTTAAATATCTCTTCAAAACCTCCGACAGTTATTTTAATGGTTGGTCTGCAGGGTTCCGGTAAGACTACTTCTGCCGGTAAGCTGGCTCTTTCACTCAAAAAGCAAGGTAAGCATCCTGTGCTGGTAGCGGCTGATATATATCGTCCTGCAGCTATTAAGCAACTTCAAGTAGTCGGGAAAAATGTTGATGTGCCGGTCTTCACTGAAGATATACAAGATGCCGTCAAAATTTCTGAGGACTCTATTGCTTATGCTGATTCACATGCAAAAGATGTTGTAATTATTGATACTGCCGGTCGTCTGCAGATTGATGAAAAGTTAATGCAAGAACTCAAGGATATCAAGGCTAAAGTCAATCCGCATGAAATCCTTCTCGTGATTGACTCAATGCTTGGTCAAGAGGCCGTCAATGTCGCTCAAACTTTCCATGATACACTTGAAGTTAATGGTATTGTCCTTACAAAATTAGATGGTGATGCCAGAGGCGGTGCGGCTCTCTCTGTCAAGGCTGCAACCGGCTGCCCGATTAAATTCGTCGGTATGGGTGAGAAATTGGAACCACTGGAGGTTTTCCACCCTGACAGAATGGCGTCTCGTATTCTCGGCATGGGTGATGTACTCTCACTCATTGAGAAGGCACAGTCCACTATAGATGTCCAGACTGCCGAGAAGATGGTCAAAAAAATCAAGAATGAAGAATTTACTTTGGCTGATTTTCTTGATCAACTTCAGCAAGTCAAAAAACTTGGTTCTTTGAATGATATTTTGGGTATGATACCGGGTCTTAGCAGTCTCAAAAAGAAACTCGGCGGCGTTGATCTTGATCTTGATGGCAAAGAAGTCCGCCACATGGAGGCAATCATACTCTCCATGACGCCCAAAGAGCGTGAAAATGTTGATATTATTGATGCTAAACGCCGAAAGAGGATTGCAATGGGCAGCGGCACACGCGTCCAAGATGTCAATCGTCTGATAAAGCAGTTCAACGAAATGAAAAAGATGATGCGCAAGATGAAAACTCAACAAGCGCAACAATCCAAAAAAGTCAAAGGCAAAAAATCCAAAAAAGGCAAGGGAGGCAAAAAAATGCCATCTATTGGCGATTTGCTTGGAAGATTGCCGTTTATGAACAAGTAAAAATAATTTTGTAAAATATTGATTTAGGTATTGTAATTTTTTGTAATATGGTTTATAATATTATGAGTTTGTTTGAAGGGTGGTGAAAGAATGGTAAAAATCAGACTGACCAGGATGGGTGCCAAGAAGAAACCATTCTATCGTATAGTTGTTGCAGATAGTCGTTCACCGAGAGATGGACGTTTTATTGAAATCGTCGGTAATTATGATCCTCTGCAAAAACCTGCCGTTGTCAATGTTGATGAGGAAAAAGTCATTAACTGGGTTTTGAAAGGTGCACAGCCTACCGACACAGTTCGTTCACTTTTAAGTCAAAAAGGTATCATGGCAAAAATTGATTCTGCCAGGAAGTCTAAATAATTCTATTGAAAATCAGAAAAGAGGAAAGTCATTATGAAAGAACTTGTTAAAACAATCGCTTCAGCTTTAGTCTCAAATCCTGATGCAGTTGAAGTCGAAGAAGAAATGGACGAAGATAGAAGCATTATCAAACTTCACGTTGCACAGGAAGATATGGGTCGCGTTATTGGCAAGCAGGGTCGTATTGCAAAGGCGATCCGCACAATAGTCAAAGCTACCGCTACACGCGAAAACAAAAAGGTCTCAGTTGATATTGAATAATTAAATCAGGCGGTTATGCTGATTAGTATTAACCGCTTTTTTGTTGCTGGAAAGTGAGGAAAATTTATGGACAGCTTAACAATTCAAGTGCCGGTTACAATAAAGGCAAAACTGACGGAAAAACTCAAGGCAAGAATCCTCGAAGACCTCAAAAGAGGGATCAATGAGGCGGACTTGGAGATCAAACAGATTAATATTCAGCAGGAACGTGCGTTAAAAGAAGATGGCGACACTCCTCAGAAGGAAGCGGCAATCCGCAGACATTTCGGCCAGGAACTGCACAAACGTCAGCAATTCATAGCAGAGTCAAGTTTCAGGCAGGAAAATCTTGAAAAATTGGCAATAGGTGCGGAAATTGTACAAGGAACTCTTCAACGTCAAGTAGAGCTCAAGGTTGGAGACGATATGCGCGAAATTATGAATGTTGAAGTTTTGGTTGAAGATGACAAAATCATCGCCATTCGCAGTTAATAGGAATTGAAAATTGGAAAATAAAATTATTATCGGCAAGCTCGGTGCAGTGCGCGGTTTGATTGGTGAACTCAAACTCATACCATTGACGGACTTTGAAGATCGATTCGACAATCTCAAGTCAGTTGACGTTGACGGAAAAATCTTACAAGTCGATTATGTCAAGCCTGTTGGTAAAAATCTGGTGATTCGTTTCAATGGATATACAAGTCGTGAGACCGCTCAGAAATTGACAGGTAAGATTATGAGAGTTGATAAGTCAGAAGCTGCACCGCTTGCCGAGGGTGAGTTCTACACCTTTGATATAGTTGGATTGGAAGTTTCAGACCTCAACGGCAACAAATTGGGCATTGTCACTGAAGTCTTGAAGACCGGCAGCAATGATGTGTTTGTCACTAAAAGCGAAGACGGTCGTGAAATTCTGATTCCGGCCTTGAAACGTGTGATTAAAAAGATTGATATTAGCGACAAGGTTATGATTGTTGATGTTGCAGCTTTGGAGGAAGTTTAGAGCGACTTTCTCCTTATTTTTACATTTTGCCGAAGAGGTATAAAATTTATGCAAATTGATATAATTACTCTTTTCCCGAATATGTTTGCACCGCTTGAGGACAGTATAATCAAGCGTGCACGGGAAAAGGGTATTCTTAATATAAAATTTACTCAACTCCGTGATTTTGCCTTCGATAAGCACAGGCAGGTTGATGATACACCCTTTGGCGGCGGCAGCGGTATGGTACTCAAGCCGGAGCCTATGTTTCGTGCCGTCCGTTCAATTCTCGAAAATTCTCTTCCGCTCGAACAACGCCGAATATTAATTATGGATCCTATCGGTGAGCAATTCACTCAATCAAAGGCAAAGGAGCTGTCACGATACGATCAGTTGATATTTATTTGCGGCCATTATGAAGGTTTTGATGAGAGAATTTACGAGTTGGCTGATGAGGCAATCTCAATCGGTGAGTATGTCCTGACCGGCGGAGAGCTGCCGGCGATGGTGATTATTGACGCCGTTGCAAGAATGTTGCCTGATGTTTTGGGGTCTGATGAATCGGCAAAGACGGATTCTTTCTACGACGGAGGTGCCGGTTATCCTCAATACACCAAGCCGCGTGACTTTGAAGGTCGCCTTGTGCCGGAAGTTTTGGTATCCGGCAACCATGCAAAGATTGCTCAATGGCGCAAAGAGCAAAGTGAGTTGCGCAATCTCAAAAAGGAGCATAGAATATGAGTTATTATTTAAGGCAGAGCAGACAAAACTTTTGGCTGGGCAGGTTTTCCACATTCCCTGAAGATATTGTACAGCATGCCATTTCGACAAGGCTGGGCGGTGTCAGTAAATCGCCGTTTGACAGTCTCAATCTCGCCCTTCACGTTGGCGACAATCAGCAAGATGTCCTCACCAACCGCAAGCGTTTCGCCTCCTCGCTGGATCTGAAGGCTGAGGATATTGTAACGCCCAACCAGGTGCATGGCGACAGGATTTTAAGGGTTGACGAATCACACAGAGGTCGCGGGGCTTTTGACTATGATGATTCAATCAAAGAGACGGATGCACTCATAACCAACACGCCCGATTTGCCGCTGATGTTGTGCTTTGCCGACTGCGTCCCCGTCCTCTTCGTTGACGTTGATAATCTCGCCATTGGAATCGCTCACGCCGGCTGGAAAGGCACAATGTCAAAGATCGCGGCAAAGACTTTAATGGCAATGACTGACGAGTTCGGTACAAATCCTCAGACTTGCCTCGCTGGTATCGCACCCTCAATAGGTCCGTGCTGCTATGAAGTCGGTGAAAATGTCGTCGACGCTTGTAAAGAGGCCTTCCCGAAACATATAGACAAGTTGATAATCAACCGCGGCGGAAAGACTTTTATTGATCTTTGGCAAGCTAATTTGATACAGTTACTTGAGGCGGGAATGAGTGAAGAAAATATTGACATTGCTAAAGAATGTACTTGCTGTAAATCTGCCTGGTATTTCTCCTATCGTTCGGCTAAAAGTGCCGGAAAGCCTGAGACCGGCCGCATTGCTGCTATTATATCTCTGAAAAATATTGAATAAATTTCACCATAGATCATTGTTTTGTGAGTACTATTATTAATTGAATCGTTACCTTCTCCAGCATAAATCAGGATATCAGAATGAAATTCCTCTTGTTTGTAATTATCATTTCCAGCTGTCAAAATTACATCAGCGAAGCGTTGAAGATGAAACTCAAACCTGTTCATACAAACATTTCAGCAAAATTAGCAAATTGGAAAAATTGAGCCTACAAAATTTTTTCTGTAAATAGGAAATTGAATGACGTTAAATCAACATCGAGATTCCTATTTACAGACTTTTTTTCATAGGCTTGAAAAAAATTCTTAAAATTCATAATACTCCCTTTTTTGCTTTTTTCAAGAGGCTTTAAAAATTTTTTCGATGTATATCCGGCAAAAAAATAAAATGTTACTTTGAAAGTGACATTGCGGATAAATAAATATGATACAATTACATTGTCAGCGACAGAAATGACAGAGATATATCATTAAATGAATGGGAGTTGTGAAGATGAGAAAGAAAAATAAAAAGAATATCAACAAGCTCACTGATGACCAAAAACTAGAGATTGCTATATTCATAGCCAGCATAGATCTCTATAACCATTTCACCACATGGTGCGATCTTACCAGCGACGTCGACTATTCTGATCTTATCGAATTGGAAGCAGAATCACTTGTCATGGAACATGAAGGTAAAACTCTCTATGTAGTTCCTTGCTACATTTGGGAAGATGAAAACGACGATGACAATGAAAACTATGTATATGGCGTTAAGGCTTATTATCATTATCAAGACAGTCTGCCGCTCTCTAAATATACTCCAACTTGGAAAGAGATTGCAGATGAATTGGAAAAGCAAAATTATCCCTGTAGTTGGGTTAAAGCTGATGATGTAAAAGAAGTAATGGAACATTTTCCACCTGAATTGTTAGAGGAGGACTAATCTAATCAGCTGCTTCTTTTACGATAAATGGCGGAAACCACCTCATCAAGCATAGCACGATCCGCCGCCGTCGGTGAGTTGGATTGAATGGAGTAATTGCCATGGCGAATGAATTGATTTAAATCTATCCTATCCAAAATGGAATCATTATCGAGGAGATAATCTATAGATACATTGAAGAGAGCTGAAATATTTTTGAGGGTTTTGAAGTGAGGTTCGCGCAGTCCGGTCTCATAACGATTGTAAGTTGCCTGACCTATACCGAGTATCTGAGCAGCTTGACGTTGAGAAAGTTTCTGATACTCCCTCAAAAAGCGCAACTTGTCTTTGAACATATACAAATCACCTACATTAGATTAATATTGATTTGCATATATGATTCTTATTTGGAAATAAAAATACTTGATTTGTTCCAAAATGTATATTATAATATATCAAGTTAATTTATTTTTGCATAGATTGGAGTATGTAAAATATGAAATTTGGAGATAAAATTATTACTTGTCCAAAATGTGGAAGTGATAATGTATCAAAAGTAGATTTTAATGTTAAGATTGGCATATTAGGCATTTGGATAT
>CAJODU010000045.1 GCA_905233325.1 uncultured Selenomonadaceae bacterium | reverse complement strand
CTCTTAAGAATTTCAATGTTTGTCATTTCAACCGTCTCCTTTTTGTTTTCAGATTTTTTGTTAGCCATCATCTTTGTTTTGAGTTCCTCTTTAGTCATTTTCTTTGCCATTTTGAATCTCTCCTTTGAATTTTTATTGTGTTGCTGGGTTGAAGTTGTTTTTGTTTTTCTTTATGTCTACATTATACACCGTTAACAGTGTATTGTCAAGTGTTTTTTGAAAAATTTTTTAAAATTTTTTTTGAAAAAATGCCGCCATTACGCCATTTATAGATTTAAAATATATTTTTGCGCAGATTTTGCCCAACAAAAAAAAAGCAGGAAGAATTTATCATCTCTCCCTGCTTTTTAAATGCCCTGTAAGACCCGTATGAGCCCCGTAGAGCGTCGATAGATGTCTTCTAAGGTATTTATACTAAAATGGAATTTGAGACCCCTTAAAATGGCTCTGAGTGGTTCACGCTGAACATCTCATCGAATGTCGCCACGTTCCAATCGCTTCAATCCCAAAGAGTAAGACCGCCATATCCTCCATCGCTCTGTCAGTGTCACGGTAAAGCGTCCTCTTGTTTATGTTCAGCCTCTCTGCGATGTCGCGCAGGTTCATTCGCTCATCTGACATATATCGAAGGTAAAGAACCTCCCATCGCCTCGTTTCCTCCGGTATCTCTGACCTCTCGCATAAAACCCTGTAAGCTGTGAGCATTTTGTCAACGTGGCTCATCATCAATCCTGTCTTACGGTGCATTGAGCAAATGGCGTTGACTTCCAGTGTGTCATCTGACACCTTATCATAATATGTGCGCAGCTTGCGATAATTCTTCATCAGCAGCTTCACATCTTGGTAGCGTATGTCAAATTCTTCCTGCAAGATGTCATCTTTACAACTCAATACTTCAAGGGCTGCCGCCTTTGCAATTTCCATTATTTCGTCCTTGTGCAACCTTGTTTCCCCCAATCTTTTTATCGGTTCTTTTTGTTCAAAGCCTTTATTCGCGCCTTTAGTGCGTCCATCAGCGCATTTTGCATATTTCCTTTACTCTTGAGAGCGTCAATAACGCTCTCGTCCATTCCGTCTTGCACTATCAAGTGGTGAATCACAACCGGGTATTCTTGACCTTGCCTGTGCAATCTCTTGTTAGCTTGCTCGTATTGCTCCAAGCTCCAAGTCAAGCCGAACCATATTGCATGATGACCGCCTTGCTGCAAGTTCAAGCCATATCCGCAGCTTGCAGGGTGCGCCAGCAGCACATCAATCTCGCCGTTATTCCAATCAATCTCGTCCTGTGGTTTTGAATAAACCCTTATGCGCAGATTTGTTTTTTCAAGTGCTTTGAGTAACCTTGCGCAATCGTGCTTGAAATTGTAGAAAACCAAAGCGTGTTGACCATTAAGCTGCTCAATAAGTTCCATAAAAGCGTCAATTTTGCAATCGTGAATTGTGACAGCATTTTTCTCCTCACTGTAAATCGCTCCATTGCAAAGCTGTAACAATTTCCCGGTAAGCACTCCTGCACTTCCTGCTGTTATGGTCTCAGCGTCAACTTGCAAAAGCAGTTCATTCTCAAGCTGATTGTAAGCCTTTCGCGCAGCACCACTCAGCATAACAGGAATGTCATCTTGAATCATATCCGGCAGTGTCAAGTAATCTTCTGCCTTCATACTGACACAAATGTCGCTAATAGCTTGCTTAATCAATTCAAAACTTCCATCTTTCGGCTTATAGTCAAAAATCGTATTTTGATTTCTTTTGCCCGGTATGAAGTAAATGTCTCTATAGCTGCCAAGCGTTCTGCCTAACCTTTCACCACCGTCCAACAAATAAATCTGTGCCCATAAATCCTCCAATCCATTGCTCGCTGGTGTACCCGTCAACTCTACAATTCTATTGATTCTGCTCCTAACCAACTTCAACGCTTTAAATCTCTTGCTCCTCGAATTCTTAAAACTTGAACTTTCATCTAAAACCACCATATCGAAATTCCAACTGTTTTTGAAATACTCCACAAGCCACTGCACATTTTCACGATTTATCACATAAGCGTCTGCCGGTGTTGCCAATGCCCTTAATCTCTGCTGCAATGTACCAAGCACAGGGACAATTCGCATATCCTGTAAATGCTCCCACTTTTTCGCCTCTGTTGTCCAAGTCGCTTCAGCCACTTTCTTCGGCGCAATTATCAATGGTCTTGCGACCTCCCACCGATTACGCCGAAGTTCACGCAGTGCAGTAAGCGTTATAACTGTCTTGCCAAGACCCATATCGAGTAGAAGCCCTACTGCCGGATTGTGAATAATTTTTTCTATGCAATATTGCTGGTAAGGATAAGGTTCAAACTTCATTATTTCTCACTTCCTCAATAAACGCTTTAACATCTTTCAACCCATATAACACTCTGACATCTGCGCCCCTTCGTCTCATCTCACTAATCGTATGCTCTTGAATTTTTGAAAGCCGTCCTACGTCAGTTTTAAGTTCTGCAAAGACAACCCTTCCATTTGACAAAATAACCACTCGGTCTGGAACTCCTGAAGTGCCGGGACTTACAAACTTTAAGCACATTCCGCCCAATCGCTTTATTCCTTCAACCAAATGCCTTTCAACTCTCTTTTCTTCCATATTGTTCCTCCCGAAATTCCTATCATTTTTTCAAACCGCGCCGTTAAGCCATTCTTCTTGAAAATGTAACAGAAAAACAAAACACGCATTAAATTCTATACTACTTTATTAAATCAGGCACTTTTGGAAGGATTAGAGAATAATTATCTTATTGTACTTCTCTAATTCTCTCTAATTGCCCAATTTCATATACTCTATATAATATACTGTTCCTTTGTTCCAAGAACTTACGAAGTAAGTAATAATAAGGATTTAGGGGCGAACAGAGATATGAACAGACGTGGAACACCTACTAATTTTTACTTGAAAATTCAAGTATCTTTTCCTTCCAAAAATTATCTTTAGAGAAATTTTGCGGTTGAATTTTTATCTTTAGAGAGAATTTTTAACTTTTCTCAAACTTCTCTAATTGCCTGATTTCAGAAAAAGTCTTTTTTCTCTGTTCATCTGTTCCTCTGTTCCATTTTCCCTTAAACGCCGTTGTGAAGGCGTTGGCAACGGAACAAACTTGTAACACACATCGGAACAGTCAAGAATTTTCTCAAACTTCTCAAAATCGCCTGATTTTCCAAAAGTTTCAAAAACACTGTTCCGTCTGTTACTCTGTTCCAACTCGGTTATAGTATCTTTGCCTTCCGCAATATCCGCAATTTGCACTTTTGCCTGATTTTTCCCAGCCGTCAATTTTTCTCAAAATGCTGTTTATTTCAAGTGCCTCGTGCTGCTTGAAATCTTTGGCTTGTCCACCAAAGGCTTCACACCACACTTCTAAAGCGCAAACCCTATCACGTTTGACCAAATTCTCCGTGCCTCTATTCTCGCCGTGCAAAAATATCAATCGCTTATCCAAAGACCACTGCACCCAATCTGCAGGTATGAACTTTTCAAGGAAATCTGCAATTATGCCCTCTTTGGCACTTTGCTCTCGGTGAGCTTCTTGGACTGCCTTTGACGTGACCTCAACTTCGCCCAAAAGGTGCAAATCTTCGCCAACTTTCCAGCGCATAACTGCTTCAGCCCAAAGCTGGTTAATATCTCCGTCTAAGTCCTTCCAGATATTTTTTGTAGGCTGATTTACGCCAACATCTACAGCCCAGAAACGTCTATTGCCTGTAGTGTCTCTCAGGAACTCATCTCGGTTTGTAGTGCCAAAGAATACGCACCTGCGTGGTACTTCTTGGACATAACGCCCGTAAGCTGCCCTGAACCTGTCTGACCGCTGGCTCAAGAACTGCTTTATTCTCGCCTCATCGCTCTTTCTGAAAGCGTCAAGCTCACTTATTTCAACCAGCCATACGCCTTGTAAAAGCTCACTTGCTTCTTTGCCTTCAAATGTCCTGATATTGTCGCTAAACCAACCTTTACTCATTTTATCAAGCAAGGTTGACTTTCCAAGCCCCTGTGGTCCTGCAAGAATCAGCATTGTATCGTATTTACAGCCGGGTTCCATTGCTCTTTTGACCGCTGCCACAAATGCTTTTCGTGTAACTGCTCTGACATAATCAGAATCAACAGCACCAAGATAATTGACCAGCAAGGTGTCAAGTCTCGGTATGCCGTCCCATACAAGTGAATTAAGATAATTTACAACATCGTTGAATTTATGCTTTTCACTGTGCAGAGACAACGCTCCGTCGATTTTTGCGCCATTTGTCATGTTGTACACCTTCTCCAAATACCAGTACAAGCCGTAGTTATCATTATCTGTCCACGCTCGTCTTAGCTTCAAAGGGTTCCAAGGCAAAGTGCCTAAGACTTCACCGCGCCCTGCAAATTCATTAAGTGCAAACTTGCCTTTCAAATTCGGGTCGTTCTCAAGAATGATTCTAAAATTATCAATCGTCGGTTTTATTGCACCTGTCTGATTATTCAGTTCCAGCTTCGTTGTCCAATTCAGGCTTTCTTCGTCATCGCCTTCTTCTTTGAGCTGTCCAAAATCATCAATAGCTGATTCGGCTCTTTCCTTCGCCAGTCGTAGTGATACTTTGCTGTCTTTGATTGCAAACTCACTCATAGCTTGATAGGACGGCAACCTGTTTGTAGGTGTTTTCAAGTCTACAGCATTATCGAGGTCTCCGAATTTATGCAATCTTACAAGGTCGAATGAATTAACCAATCTGCCGCAGCAAGGGTCTGTCGAATGGTGCGAATACAAGAACAATCCGTCCTGATAAACAATCGCCCCACCTGTCGTACTACCGCCCAGATAAGTATATCTGCCCGGCGTTGTTGTAGCTTCATATATACCTTCCAAAAACGTCTCCATTGCGCCATAGATGTCGTAAGTTCGGCAAAATGCTCCTACAACGCCTGACTTTGTGAGTGGGTCGCTTTGCTTAACTGCCAGCTTTCGATACATATTTTCTGAACCCGGTACTTGTACCCAATTCATCACATCGTGCCAGTTGCCCCACTCGCTATTTATCTTTTCAAGCAGTCCATCAACAGACAACATCGGTTTATCGCCAAATGTGAAGACATAATCACCGTCTGCACATACACTTGGAAAATACATAAGCCTTGACGCTTCAAAAGTCGTAGGGTCTGCAAACTCAATACCTATACACGCTGCCATATATCTTGCACAGGGTTCGTATTCATCTGCTGTGGCTTGTCTGTCGAATGGTAGGAGTATTCTCAGTCTCGGAGTGGCAGGGCTGTGTTTCCTTGTGCTATAAACGCAATAACCACAACCTAAGCCTTCGACACGTTTTAAAATATCTTCCGTGCCATTCGGTGGAATATTGTCAAAGTCCAGCGTAATTAAATCGCGCCCTTTAACAGCACCGGCTTTACGTCTGAAACCTTCCAGCGTACCTGCTACAAAACCACCAACATCTTTTAAATCGTCCTGCTCGGATTTTTTTAAACCAAGATAAACTTGCATTGTTTCAGTTGAACGTGCCGGAATACGCAGCTTTTCATAGAACTCCGACAGCATAAGTGTCTGCGGTTGCCAATTCATAGCACGTCTGTTATTCCCAACAGTTATGATTATCTGTCTATCGTACATCACTTCACTCACGTCCTCTTTTCAAATCTGAACTTTTGAATAACGTCGGGATATTTTTCATGGTCAACTTCGGACATAAATTCGTCAACTCGACGCATATAAATGTTGTCCAAGTCAATGCGCTTATAGACTACATAGCTCAGATGGTCGCCACCATTTGTACAATTTGTAGCCACTGTAATAATGATGTAGTCGTTGCCCCTGAAATGGTGCCAACATTCTAAAGGTTTAGGTAGCTCTCTAAACATCATTTCCCTCCATAATTTCGCCGCCACAGGCAGCATATCCGGCAATATCAACAAAGCAATCATCGGTTCCTGTGCCGGTGGCAATTCGAGCTGTTTTGAACAACACCATCATAACGGCAACGTCTTTTGCGGTAATTCTGCCCAAGCCTTTCATCTCAGGGTGTGCTGATTTCAAGTACACGCCCCAGAATTTACCGATTGCCTTGAAGTTATTCTCTGGCGTTCCATAGTCTTCTTCTCTTTCACCGCAGACGCATTTTCTGGCAGCTTCTAAAATTTCAGCTCTTTTCATTTTTTTCTATCCCCCTATCATCTTTATCGAAATATCCTGTCAATATGAGTGCACCAACCCAGCCAATACCCACACCGATAAAGATATACAAAATATTAGTCACTGGAATTACCTCACTTTTCTATTTAATAGACTTCAAGTTGTCGATAAAATTCTCTCCAAACGGAAGGAGATAACGCTGCTATTTTAACGAGGTCTTCTTCTGTCAACCAAATGACACCCGTTGCAATTCTATTGCCGCGACCATAGAAATATGCGTCCAGTGCTTCGTCAAAGATTTCTTTTTCAATACTATCATCAAGCGATTGAATGAAACCTTCAAAAGTCATTCTAAGCAGAAATTTTTCAGCATTGATAATCATATTGCCCTCCTGCTAAACAGCCTCAATGGATTCTTCAACAAATCTGCGATGATTCTCTACGAGTTCCATAAAAGCGTTATACACGTCTTCGTGTTGTGAAGTCCAATCGAGAATGGCGGTTCCAATCAATCTGGCATTGTCTATAGCAATCGAGCCTTTTAAAGTTCCTTGCTTATTTTGTTCAACAATATTTGCGATTGTCTTTATGTCACCTAATTCAATTTTCAGCTTTTTATACTCATCAATACGGCACTGCATTTCATTCATATCGTTGTCAGTCATTTTCAATCACTTCCTTCAAAATACATCAGAGAAAATGCCAGTAAATGCACTTTCCACATTTTTCCCTCTTTTTGTTGCAGGTATCTGACGAAGCACTCAACCTCTGATTCAGTTGTCAAAGGGTGCGTTATTTCATAAACTTTTGTCTCAAAGTGTCCGTTCATCTTGATTCCAAGTCCATTGTCCGGCAAATTGAGTTCGCAAAAGTAAGATACCCAGTAGCGAAACTTACCTTTCATTCTGAATCACCTACGTCCTCAAACACTACCGGCAGAGCTTCTTTAAATTTCACCAGCAGCATATTTGCAACTTCACGCATTTGTGGGTGTGCGTCTTTCGCTGTGCGGAGCTTGAGAAAATGTCGCCATTCTCTGAGATTAGCCGTCATCACAAGTTCAGTTTTTAACGAATTAGGCAAAATTGAACGAGCTTCTTCAGGCTTCACACCAAATTTCCGATAACCCTTATATATTTTCTCAATCCACATCATTGTCGATTTCCAAGTATCGTAATACTGCGAATTTTCTTCCCAAAAGCAAGGCTTGATAAAGCTCAATTCTCCGTCAAACTTGTCACTGCTGTAATCGCACCAACGTGTTGATTCCTGACTGTAGCTCGCTATTCTATGGCGGACAATCTCGTGGCTTACACCTCTGTCACAAATGAATTTGACTGTCAAGCTGCAATGCTCCAGTACGCTCTCGTGACCGCGTTTGATGATTCTGCGTACAAACTTGGCAGCACTATCTTCCGTGATATTGCTTTCCGACTTATAGCAAGTTCTGCCGCAAGATTCGATATGTTTCATAATTTCAGCACCATTAATCGGCGTGATAATCTCCACACTCGGATTGACAATTTTCATTTTTCAGGCTCCCCTTTCGTTAAAAACAACATATACATTATCTGAGTTTATTCATTGCAAGAAATGTCGCAATGATAAAAGTCTCAAATCCAATCACTACATCAGCTACTGTTCTAAAATTTTGAAGGAACGTAATTTCATCAAGCGTCACTCCATTTGAGGCTACTTGTACGCAAGTTATCACATAGGTTATGCCGCTAACGCCTATTAAGACAAAACTGACAATTAGTGCGACAATTATTCCAACTATAGGCATTTCAAATCAATCCTTCCTGAAGAAGTCACCAACCCAGCCATCAGCATTGACAGGCAGTCCCTGCGCCCAATCTATCGGTGTTGTCATAATTTCAACCACCCTATCGAGGTCTGCTTTGTCTCTTGGGCACTCAATAACAACTTCATCGTGAACGTGAAACACTATCGGATAACCTGCTTTTTCAAGACTTTCGATAGCCACTGCCAAACAATCTCTTGCAATGGCTTGAACCAGATTCTCAACGAGCTTTCCGCCATACGTTTCAAGTGTCGTCCATTGCTTAGTGGTCTGATTAACACCCTGATAAAGAATTATCGGTCTGCCCCACTGATTCTGGTCAATCTCAGGGTGTGCATAGTAAAGTTTCCTTCCACTCGGCAATCTGATTGTCAAAAAGTCCAAATCGTTTTCAAGGTCAAATTCTCTTGTGAAAATCAAGCCATTCACGCCAGTCTGCTGACCTGTTTGAATGACTGACACTGCTGCTCCCTCAACTTTATACCAAAGTTCTACAATCCGCCTGTTGGCTTGCCTCCATCTTGAAACAATATCTTGTAAATCTTCTTCAGGTATGCCCATATCAAGTGCGCCCATCGCGATGAGTGCTCCAACACCACCCTGATAACCGAGCGCAAGAGTTGCTACTTTGCCGCGCTGCCTGAGTGCATATTCGGGATTGCCCTTTTTGATTTTATCAATCGGCACCCCAAACATTTGACTTGCAGTTGCTTCATAAATCTTGCCGTGAGTTCTGAAGACATCAAGCACCCATTCTTCTTGTGCAAGCCACGCTATAACTCTCGCTTCAATACTTGAGAAATCAGCGTCTACAAGTGTTTTGCCTTCAGCAGCTATAAAAGATGTTCTAATAAGCTGAGAGAGCGTATTCATAACTGACCCAAACAAAACATTCAGCTTATCGCCTTCACAGTGTTTGACAATTTCTCTCGCCAACGGCAACTGTTTAACGTCAATGTAAGTTCTTGCCAAATTTTGCACCTGCACTAAACGTCCAGCCCATCTTCCTGTTCGATTCGCACCATAGAACTGTAGCAAGCCCCTCACACGTTGGTCGTCGCATACTGCAGTTTCGATAGCGTCATATTTCTTGGTGCTGGTTTTTCCAAGCTCTTGACGGATTTGCAGTATTCTTTCTGCCGCACCTGTGACAAGTCGCTGTTTAAGCATTTGTGCAACTGTGTCTTTTCGCAAATCGTAAATCTTTTCATCTGTTTCCGTTTCGAGCCAACTTGAAAGCTGAGACACGCTATTAGGATTTTCAAGCCCCGTGATTTTGATTGCTTCATTCATCAGCTTATCTCTACTGCTGTTGGCGATATTGAGCGCACCGTGAACCAAGTCCATATCGACAGCTACGCCTCGTGAATTGATTCTGAGGTCGGTTTCCCATTGCTTTTGAACATCATCAGAGACAGGGAAATTGGACAGCTTGCGCTCAATCTCCATTTCAGTCACAACGTCACCAACGCAGTATTCCTTGAACAGATTCCATTTGTCAGGGTCGTGTTTCGGATAATTTCTTGTCCTTCCACCATTAACTTTTGTTGGAGCGCAAGGAATACAGAAGTACCGAATCAGTGCTTTGCCTGTGGCTAATTTGCGCTTATCTTCAGGAAGTCCAAGTGCTTTACCTGTTGCGTCCAGTCCGGCAGTAAATCCGCAATACAGACCGTGAAGCATTGTACACCTAAATTTAGCAGCGTATGCTTTCGTGATTTCCACTCCAAAATACTTTGATATACAAGCTGCTTCAAAGGCTGCATTATATGCGGAAATAATACTATCTGGTCGAAATATTAAATCTTTAATAGATGTGTCAAATTTAATTTTGCCTTCCGGTTCCGTCAAATCTATTATTTCAACAGGTGCATTATCTACACTGTAAGCACAGAGCAAAATTTCAAAGTCATTGCTTGAAACATATTTGTATGCTCCAGCTTTTGCTATTGGAACGCTGGAAAATGTTTCAAAATCCAAATGAATAATCAAAATTCGCTCCTCCTTTTTGAACTGCGCCTATTTGCAGCTTGCTCCTTCATAGTTGCCCAGCGACAGTTATTAGAATTGATTTTATGTATATTAT